>WRIA01000098.1 GCA_009782975.1 Clostridiales bacterium | reverse complement strand
TCATATTTTATCTCCTCCCAGTTCTGCCAGAGCTTGGGCGGCCTGCTCTCCATTAGGCGCGTTGCCGTGCCAGCCGGCCTGGTTTTCCATAAAGCTAACGCCCTTGCCCTTTATGGTCTCGGCTATTATCATCACCGGCTGTCCCGTGCTTTGCTTGGCTGTTTCTATGGCTTGCTCTATGGCGTCTGTATCGTGGCCGTCTATAGACAACACCCGCCAGCCGAAGGCCCGCCACTTTTCGTCCAAGGGCTCCGGCGAAAGCACATCGGCGATCTTACCGTCTATTTGCAGGCCGTTATGATCCAAAAAGGCTATCAGATGATCCAGCTTATAATGAGCGGCCAGCATAGCGGCCTCCCATACCTGGCCTTCCTGTGTTTCGCCGTCACCAAGTATGGCATAGACATAATAAGGACGGTCATCCAGCCGGCCGGCCAACGCCATACCGCAGGCCGCGGAAAGTCCCTGGCCCAAGGAACCGGTGGACATATCCACCCCCGGTACTTTGCGCATATCCGGGTGGCCTTGCAAACGGCTGCCCAGCTTGCGCAGGTTGGGCAACTCTTCCGCGGGAAAGTATCCCCGCAGGGCCAGCGCCGCGTAAAGCGCGGGGGCAGCATGCCCCTTACACAGCACCAACCGGTCACGCTCCGGCCATAAAGGATCGGCGGGGTCGATATTCATAGAGCCGAAGTATAGCTGGGCAAATATATCTGCGGCGGAAAGAGAACCGCCGGGATGCCCGCTACCGGCCTCCGCCAGCATGGAAATTATCTGCCGCCTTATCTTTTCGGCGACACCGGCAACCGTAGTTTGGGTCATAGCATACACCTCTTTATCTGTAAATTTTGCTGTATGAACAAATTATACCAATTTCTACTTTCGCCGTTGCGGCAGCAAATTCCTTTATAAAAAAGAAGCCGTAGTAAAACCGGCTTCCCCCATGCTCCATTTAAGATAACCCTTATTGCTGGCGTATCAACTGATGCCGCTCGTCGTAGCGTTCGTGATAAAGCAGTTTGCGGCCCCGATACACTTTGCAGGAAACAGTTTTCCAGGTAACGCTATTATCATTTAGCAAATTCATATAAGGAGACGGGCCCAAAAGTTGCGCGTAGCGCATCACAAAAGCGTTTATGGCAAAACTCCTGGCGCCGTCTATCTGATTTTTTCCTGCCGTTTCGGAAAACCAAAAATCGATGTTCATCTCATCACCGGTCAGATAGACCTCCTGCTGCAAAAGATCCGGCATACCCCACTGCATTTCATCCAAAAACAAGTCCATTTCCTGCTTATCGGTATAGATAACGGCTTCTGCCGGTATAATAATAGGAGATTCCGCGGTAGCGGTAACGAGCCGTATCAGCACAAATGCCAACAGCAACATTATTACAACCAAGGCTGTCCCAGCGGTTTTTTTCATTACATCCACCTGTTTAGCGAAAAATATGCTCTTTTTAACGCCTATTCCCCTAATGGTATAAGTTTGTTGAAAATCATAACACTGAAATACGCTAATATCGCGTGGCGCACCATATACGGTGTCACTATGAATTCTAGCATTTGTAAATGAATAATTTTCAACCTGCTTATTATACAAAAAAACTGCTGCTTTGTCAAACCATGCGGCCCTTTACCTCTTAACATAAATTTAATATATAACAGGGTTGTTATATTGCAAAACATCTGCTATAATACAAGATATGACAGGGTTGTCATATTTCGGAAGCTAAAGGCAGTAAGGTATGGCCGGTAATACAAAGCTGTATCCGCCGGCAACTGAGCAAGGAGGCTATGCTTATGCCCAGCGCTACGTTTTTGCGGCTGCCCGATACAAAAAGCGCCCGCATATTTGAAGCGGCGGTGGAAGAGTTCGCGGCCTACCGCTTCCGCGAAGCCTCCATAAACCGCGTGATAAAGGCGGCCGGTATATCCCGTGGCAGCTTTTACCAGTATTTTAAAGATAAGGAAGACCTCTACACCTATGTGTTGCAGGAGATAAGCAAGGAAAAACTGGGCGTTATCTCCGGCGGCGGCCATCCCCAGGATATGAGCTTTTACGAACTTATCCGCGCCGCCATGCCCCAAATATTCACTTGGGTGGAGCAAAACGACCGCTACAGCCGTATAGGATTGCTGATGCTGGAGGACGACCCGGCATTTTTGCGCCGCGTGATGCTTAACATGACGGATTCCTTGTTTTCCTTGCGGGAGATGTTCAGGCGAGATCAGGGCATGGGGATACTTCGCCCCGGTGTGCAGGTAAAAACGGTGATACAGCTGCTGGTATCGGCCGCCTCCTCCATGATCCGCGCTTATTACGAGAGCGGCAGCAAGGAGGAATCCCTGCAACAACTTATGTGTATCATAGATATCATCTGCCACGGTATAAGCGCAAAACCTGACGGGGGGGTTAAGGATGGCGGCAAATGTGTTGAGAAGCGAGAACCTGAGTCGCCGCTACGAAGGAGGCGGCCTGGCCGTGCTGGCCTTATGCGACGCTACCTTTACGGTAAAGCCTGGCGAGTTTATAGTGGTGCTGGGGCCTTCCGGCTCCGGTAAAAGCACTCTTCTTAACCTGCTGGGAGGCATGGATAAGCCCACAAACGGCCGCCTGTGGTACGGCGAAGAGGAGCTTACCGGCCTAAACGCGGATAAGCTGGCCGCTTATCGCCGCCGGGTGGTGGGCTTCGTGTTCCAGTTTTTTAACCTTATACCTTCCCTTACCGCCAAAGAAAATATAGAGCTGGCGGCCGGCATAGTTAAGGATCATTTTTCCGCGTCCGAGGCTTTGGAAATGGTAGGCCTGCCGGATAGGGCAAGCCACTTCCCGTCGCAGCTTTCCGGCGGCGAACAGCAGCGGGTATCCATAGCCAGGGCTATCGTCAAGAAGCCGGGCTTGCTTTTGGCCGACGAGCCCACCGGCGCGCTGGACAGCACTAACAGTGTGGCTATAGTTAAGCTGTTGCTGGATATGCGGGAGCGCCTGGGCTGCCCGGTACTGGCCATCACCCATAACGCAGGCATGGCCCAGGTGGCCGACCGTGTCTTTCACATGAAGGACGGACGCATAGCCCGTATAGAGGAAAATCCCCGGCCCTTGCCGGTAGAGGAAATGATATGGTAAGGCTGCTGGCCAAAAAGCTGTTGCGGGATATGGCCAGAAGCGGATTCACTTACGTTATCTGCGTGCTGATAGTGGCTATAGGACTATGCGGCTTTTCCGTGCTTTCCATATGCATGAAGAACCTGGAGAGCGCGCGGGATGATTTTTTTGTTAAGACCGCCTTCCCGCAAGTATTCGCCGAGGTACGGCAAGCGCCACTGGCCGCTGCCCGACGTTTGCAGGATTTGCCGGGAGTGCTGGCCGCCGAGGGCCGCCTTACTAAAACCGTGCGTCTGGTCGAGGACGGGGAGAATCCCCCTCAGTTGAAGCTGTTTTCCGTAAGCGAGGGCGGCCTGGCCCAACCTCTGCTCTCCCGAGGGCAGTTCCCCGAAGCAGGGGAACGCCAACTGATAGTGGGCGATGGTTTCTTCGATGCACACTCGCTGACCGTAGGGGATGAGATAACCCTGGTCATAGAGGGCCGTAACGAAACGATGACTGTCTGCGGCAGCGGAATCTCCCCGGAAAACATCTACATGGTAAAGAATATCGCCGACCTGCTACCGGATTATTATGCTTATGACGCGGCCTTTATAAGCTATCAGACCATAAGCCGCCTCTTAGACCTGGATTCTCTGGCCAACGAATTTGTTCTTACACTGACGCCGGGCGCAAAGTTTAAGGATATCAAGCAGGATATAGAAGATATACTGGAGCCTTATGGCTGTTACAGCGTCTATGAACGGGCCGACCAGTTTTCCGTTGCAATACTGCAAATGGAGATAGACCAGGTAGGGCGTATGTCCACCGCCATACCTTTCGTGTTTTTAGGCGTGGCCGCGGTCATACTGTATATCACATTACTACGCCTGGTGGAGCAACAGCGTACTCAGGCC
>WRIA01000097.1 GCA_009782975.1 Clostridiales bacterium | reverse complement strand
TTGGGGGGGGGGGAGGGCGTGCCAAGCGTGACGTGGTTTGCCGCAGAGGCGGCCGCCCCTACAAACCCCAAAATCCGCGCCAAGGGATCGGGCAGGAATAGCAAAGGTAAAAGCAGAATACTTATGGCTATGCCGTAAAGGAAAAAGGATGAATAAATTGTCTTTTATAAAACATAAAAACAGATGGGGCGTAGCGGCAGTATTTATGCTTACCCTTATGCTTATGCTGCTTGTACCCGCCCAGGCCCGCGCCGATATAGTGGGAAATGTCACCACCGACAACGTAAATATCCGCAGCGGCCCCGGCGCCGCCCACAGCGTTATAGGCAAGGCCGGTAAAAACGACAGCTTTGTGGTGGTAAACAGGGAGGGCGATTGGTACGCCGTACGTTATCCGGGCAATGCGCGGGCTTATATAAATGTAAGCTATCTTAAAGTAAGCCAGGAGGCCGGCCTGCCCTCTTTGGTAAGGGCCGGTTCCGGCAGCGTAAATGTGCGGGGCGGCCCCGGAACAGACCGGGCCTTGCTGGGCAGCTTTGGGGGCGGCACAGCCCTTGCCGTTACCGGCGAAAGTGGCTACTGGTATGCCGTTGCCTATAACGGAAAAACCGGATATGTGGCAAAGTGGCTGGTAAACGCCGATTACAGCGATACAACACCCCCGGCGCAGGATAATATATATGCCACGGCACTGGTAAACGCGGAGACCCTTAACCTGCGGGACGCGCCGGAGGGGGATATACTGGCCAAACTTATAAGCGGAACACGCCTGTATGTGCTGGAAAGCCGGGATGGCTGGTATAAGGTGGAAAGCCCGGAGGGCCAGGGCTGGGTGCATGGTGGGTACATCCGGTTCGATCAGGCCCAAAGCTCCGCTTGTGCTTTACCCCGTGCCGCTATACCTGCTTTCGGCGGCAGCGAACCCCAGGGGCGTGTCAGCCTGGATTGGCAGGAGGAGAACTTCGGCTATCAACTGACCTTAAACGGGGATAGCATGATCCGCTACGAGATAATAGAAAGCGCGCGGGGCCTCAGCATCATAACGGATATGGCTTTAAGCGGCGGTCTGCCGGAAAACGGCAGCGCGGGCCTGCGCTTTGATATAGAGGGCGAATTCGGCAACATTATCACCTTCAGCGGCAGCGACCTGCTGCATTACAATATATCCGGAGAGGACTATGACGGCAGCCTGCGCCTTACCGTGGGCCTTAGCCCCCTTATCGGCCGCCTTATCTATATAGACCCCGGCCACGCTTCCGTAAACAACGAGACCGGCAAGATAGACCCCGGCGCTATGAAGGGCGACCTGGTGGAAAAGGATATAACCTACGAAATATCCCTGCATATACGGCGTATGCTTACGGCAAGAGGTGCGGATGTGCTGCTTTCCCGCGGGGAGGTTACCGACCTTTCCTTAGAACTGCGCGCTGCCCCGGCCAACGCCGCCAATGCAGATATACTGGTAAGCGTTCATGTAAACGCCGCCAACAATATCAATTCCGGCGGCAGTTCCACCTGGTTCTTCGCGCCGGAGGGCGACGACAGCTACGACCGCGGGGCCTGCCGTACACTGGCGGAGTGCATACAGCGTTATCTGCTGGCTTACGGCGGCCTTAACGATTACGGCATACGGGAAGCCAATTTTGCGGTGCTGCGCGCCAGCGAAATGCCTGCGGTGCTGGTGGAAACAGCCTTTCTTACCAACGAGGACGATGCCGCCAAACTGGCCGACCCCGCCTTCCGCGAGCTTTTGGCCGACGCTATAGTAAGCGGCATCATAGAGTATTTTCGCATTATGGAATAATTTATATGAGAACATTGCTTATTGCCACCACCAACCCGAACAAAGTGCGGGAAATAGCCGCCAAGCTAAAGGGCTTTGGTCTGCCGGATACAGTCTTTACCGACCTTACCCCTTACCCCGCCTATACGCCGCCTAAAGAAGACGGCGCCACCTTTGCAAAAAACGCGCGTATAAAGGCCCTGGCCGCCGCGGCAATGAGCGGCCACGCGGTACTTGCCGACGACAGCGGCCTTACGGTAGCGGCCCTGGGGGGCGCGCCGGGCATATATTCGGCACGCTACGCAGGCGCGGGGCATGATGACGCGGCCAATAACGCCAAGCTGCTAAAGGAGTTGGAGGGCGTGCCGCACAAAGACCGTAAGGCCGCCTTTTGCTGCGCTATAGCACTGGCTTTGCCATGCGGCAGCATTTGGCAGACCGAGGCCCAAACGGAAGGAATAATACTTACCGCGCCCCGCGGCAGCGGCGGCTTCGGTTACGACCCTCTGTTTTACCTGCCCGCTTACGGATGCTCTATGGCAGAGCTTTCCCCACAGGAAAAAAACCGCGTAAGCCATCGCGCCCTGGCTCTGGAAAATGCCCTGCCGCTGATAATGAACAATTTATTTACCTAAAAACCTGCTTTTTACCCTATATGTTACTTAAAAAATATATTAATCGATAATAATTATTGATTAATGCTTTTCTTTTCCCTTATTTTGTGATATACTAAAAATAGATTTTATATAAAGATAATACGAGGTATAGCCATGTTAGAAGAAAGGCGCAAAAACCCGCTTGTTTCGCCCTCCCTCGATTATCCGCCGGAGGACGGCGGCGGCGTAGGCCGTACCATGATAATGCCCATGGTGCCACTCCGCGATATGCTGGTGTTTCCCTCCATGATAACCCATTTGGACGTGGGGCGGGATCGCTCCATAAACGCCATAGACCGGGCCATGCTCCGCGACGAGCACCTGCTGTTTTTGGCAATGCAAAAGGATGCCCATAAAAGCGAACCGCGGCCGGAAGATATTTATCCTGTAGGCACGGTGGTGCAGATACGCCAACTGCTTAAGCTGCCGGGCGGCACGGTACGCCTGCTGGTGGAGGGTTTAAGCCGGGCCGTTTTAGATGTTTGCATAGAACAGCAGCCCTTTTTGATGGCGCGCCTTACTATGCTGCCTAAAACCCAAAGCGTGGGCGAGCTGGAAATGACGGCTTTGATGCGCACTTTAGGCAATTGTTTTGAGGAATACGCAAGGGCCAGCCACAAAATCTCCCCGGAGGCCCTGGCGGCCCTGGAAGGTATGGACGACCCGGAACGCTTTGCCGATCTTATCGCCGCTCAAATGTATATACGTTCCGACGAAAAGCAGCAACTACTGGCGGAAACCTGCGTAAACAAACGTATGGAGCTTATGTTGGGCTTTTTGTACCGCGAGATGGAAATACTGAAACTGGAACACGGTATAACGGAAAGGGTACGTCAGCAGATAGAGCAGCACCAAAAGGAATATTATCTGCGGGAGCAAATAAAAGCCATACAGCAAGAGCTGGGGGAAAAGGATGAACGCGCCGCCGAGGCGGCGGAGCTGCGCCTTAAAGCCAAAGAAGCCGCCTGCCCCGATTTTATACTGGAAAAACTGGATAAGGAATTGGAAACGATAAATAATAAAAAATATGTGACTCAGCGATTTACAGAATATTTCACGATAAAGGAGCATTCAAAAAACAAGATTACTTATAACCTTATTGGAGATAAAGTTGACGAGCAGGTATCAAGGTGTGGATATTTTATTTTACTGACCAATAAACCAACACTTAAAAGCATAGATATTCTTGAAATATACCGTAATAAAGATGTCATCGAGAAAAATTTCGACCAGTTTAAAAACGAATTAGACTTCAAAAGACTAAAAACTCACCATATTAGCACAACCGAAGGTAAAATGTTTGTAGGTTTTCTGGCACTAATACTTCGATGTTATATGCTGCAAACGATAAAAAATAAATCAGAAAAAGACACAATGACATTTGAAAAAGTAATGTTGGAGTTGAAAAAAATTAATTCTATCTCACTATCAAACGGACAGGAAATATTAACAACACTTACTAAAACTCAAAAAGAAATATTAGCATGGTTTAGAACTAATGAAAAAAATTTGCAAACATATAAAAATTAATGTATATTACAATATCTTGTAGAATTTAGGATACAAGAGACACCGAGTTTACAATATTTTTGTGGTCTTCGTGAATAC
>WRIA01000096.1 GCA_009782975.1 Clostridiales bacterium | reverse complement strand
AATACTTGTAGTATGCAAAATGCATAAAATATTTTAAATGAAGAAAGGTCGGAGTTTATGCAAAAACGCAAAGTGATAATCATCGGTGCTGCGGGGCGCGATTTCCACAATTTTAACACCTATTACCGGGATAACCCTGCTTACGAGGTCGTGGCCTTTACCGCCGCCCAAATACCGGATATTGCGGGCCGCAAATATCCCGCGGCCCTGGCAGGGGAGTTATACCCCCAGGGCATCCCCATTTATGTGCAGGACGATCTGCCGCGGCTAATATCGGAACTGGGCGTTGACGAATGTGTATTTTCCTACAGCGATACCCCCTACAATACGGTTATGGCCGTAGGCGCACTGGTAAACGCCGCAGGTGCGGATTTTACCCTTATGGGGCATAAAAGTACCATGGTAAAAAGCGTTAAGCCGGTTATAGCGGTGGGCGCTATCCGCACGGGCTGCGGCAAAAGCCAGACCTCCCGCCGTGTGGCGGAGATACTTATGGCCAACGGCCTTAAGGTGATAGCCATCCGCCATCCCATGCCCTACGGCGATCTGACCGCCCAAAAGGTGCAGCGTTTTGCCACCATAGACGACTTGAACAAGCATAAATGCACCATAGAGGAAATGGAGGAGTACGAGCCCCATATAGCGCGTGGCAACGTCATCTATGCCGGTGTGGATTACGAGGCCATACTGCGCGCGGCGGAAAACGACCCGGACGGCTGTGATGTTATACTGTGGGACGGCGGCAATAACGATTTCCCCTTCTATCAGCCGGATCTTATGATAACTGTTGTTGACCCGCACCGCCCCGGCCACGAGCTTTCCTACTATCCGGGAGAAGTTACGCTGCGTCTGGCCGATGTTGTGGTGATAAACAAGATAGACAGCGCCGATTTTGAGTGCATACAGCAGGTGCGCGCCAATATCGAAAAGGTGAACCCCAAAGCGACGGTGGTGGATGCCGCTTCCACCATAAGCGTGGATAAGCCGGAAGCCATCCGCGGCAAGCGGGTGCTGGTTATAGAGGACGGCCCCACCCTGACCCACGGCGAGATGAAGCTGGGCGCCGGCATAGTGGCCGCCCGCCGCTTCGGCGCAGCGGAGATAATAGACCCACGGCCCTATGCTGTGGGCAAGCTGGCCGAAACCTACCGCATTTACCCCAATATAGGTACGCTGCTGCCGGCCATGGGCTATGGGGATCAGCAGGTAAAGGATCTGGCCGCCACCATAGAGCGCGCCGATTGCGATTCCGTGGTAATTGCCACACCCATAGATCTGGGGCGGGTCATAAAGATTGGCAAGCCCAATGCCAGGGTGGAATACGCCTTGCAGGAGATAGGCCACCCCGATATGGAGGATGTGCTGGCGTCCTTTATAAAAAACATCAAGGGCTAGCGCGCTTGATGTTTACACAGACCACAAAGGGGCAGACCTTGTGTCCGCCCCTTTTGCGTATGCTCTTTTTACTCCTTTGGCCCTAACCCCAAAGCATCCATTTCCCCGCGCATACCTTCTATAACCAGCTCCATTACCTGCGCGGGTTCCATGCCAAGCATGCCGCAGCCGGCAAGTATCAACTCCCGGTCGCAGCGGGCGGCAAAGCCTTTATCCTTAAATTTTTTCATCACGCTTTTTACCCCCAGATCGGAAAGGCCCTGGGGCCGCATACGGGCCGTCGCCGATACTATGCCGGTAAGCTCGTCTATGGTATAGAGGCTTTTTTCCAGATCGGTAAGGGGTTCCGCGTCGCTGCATATACCCCAGCCGTGGCTAAGTATGGCGCGTATATCCGCAGCCTCTATACCCTCCGGCGTAAGCATTTCCTCTGTGTGGCGCAGGTGTTCCTCCGGAAATTTTTCGTAATCCACATCGTGCAGGTAGCCTATGGCCCGCCAATGACCGGGCTCCTCGTTAAAATGGACGGCCATAGCGCCCATAGCCGCGCTGACGGCCAGAGCATGGTTTAAAAGATGGGGTTCTGTAACGTGCTTGTGCAAAACGGTTTGCGCTTGCGTTAAGGTCAGCATAAAACACTTCCTTTCCGTAAAGCTATCGTATAATATAGATTGTAGCACAAGGGCCGCGCCTTAACAAGTGGCGAAAGTAAAAAAAGGTGGAAAATAATGTACTATGTTTATATTTTGCGCTGCAAGGACGGCAGCCTTTATACCGGCGCTACCAATGATGTGGTAAAGCGTCTGGCCGCCCATAACCTGGGCCGGGGCGCCAAATATACCCGCGGCCGCCGCCCGCTTACACTGGTCTATACGGAGGCCTGCAACCATAAGGGGCAGGCTTTGCGGCGCGAGGCGGAGATAAAAAAGCTTAAGCGGGCTAAAAAGCTTTTAATGATAAATGATGAAAGCTGAACAAACATCTGCCACGCAAAAAATATTTGCGAACGCAAACAAAATATTTAACTTTCTAAATAAAATATTTAACTTCTTAAACATTTTTATAAAATTCCGGCTGCAAATAAAGCGTTATAAAATGATGAATATTTATCATTCCAGCCCCAATATGGCTATGCCTATCATCACCATAAGTATAGCCCCGTACTGCCGGTAGTTGAGCTTTTCTTTAAGGAATATCCGCGAAAGCAGCACGGAAAATATGCAGTAAGAGGCTATCATGGGTGCTGCCACTATGGCGTTGTCGGCCATTGCGTAAACATAGGTGAACTGCCCGGCTGTTTCGCATACCGCCGCCAGGGTAAAGGTTTTCTCACTTTTTAGCGGAAATTTTTGTTTGCGTATGCGCGTTAAGTAAATAAATCCGGCTATGGCTATAATAAAAAATGTGAACTCGTAGGAAAGATTGGCTTCCGCCTCGCTCATAAGGTTTTCCAGATAATAGGCGTCCATAAAGCTGCCCAGGCCGTCTATAAAGCAATAGAGTACGGGAAAAAGTATGGCTATAAAACCCACCATATATTTGCGCGGCACTGCCAAACCCTGCTCCTTTTGCAGTTGCCTTTCCCGCCGTTTTTGCAGATAAGAAAGTAGCAGTATGCCGCCGCAAATAAGAGAAACGGCAAAAAACTGCGCTTTGCTCATGCGCTGGCCCAAGATAAAAAAGCACAGCAGGGCCGCCACCGCGCCGGAAGAATTGCAGATGGGGGAGGATACGGAAAGCTCTATATAGCGCAGGCCCGCGTAGCCCAGCACCATGGCCAGTATGTACAGAAAGGCCACGGGAAAATAGCGCACTATGCTGAAGAGAGAATACTCCAGCCCGGTAAAGGCAATGTAGCAGCAGGCGTGCAGGCCCATAGCCGCGCCAACCACTATCACCAACCGCCAGTGGCTGTATTTATCCTTTGGGTCGGTGCCTTTTTTGGAAAAGAGATCCGAGCCGCCCCAAAAAAAGATCGTTATCAGCGAAAACATAAACCACATGGTAAAAGACCCTTTCCGGCTAAGAATTAAACGAAATTTACGGGAACGGCTAAGAGCCGTTCCCGTAAATTTTTATCTTTTGCCCGCCGATCCTTGGCCACTACTGCGCCATGCCCAGCTTAACAGCGCGAATATTATGCTCCAGCAAATGCTGCTTGCGCGCCGGAACGCATTTTTCCAGAGCCTTTTCCACGGTCTCAAGGCTGGAAAAGCCGGTCTCCTGCAATACTTTGCCCAGCACTATTATGTTGGATATCCCTTCCAAATGTTCGTCCACGCTAAGCTGGGAGGCCGGTAATCTGAATATGGTTATGTCGTCTCTTTCGCTTTGGCGCTCCACCAAAGTGGAATCCAGAAACACTTTGCCCCCCGGAGCCACGCTGCCTATGAACTTATCGAAGGAGGGCCCGTTTAATACCACCAGCACATTGGGGGCAGTGACCAGGGGAGAGCCAATGGGTCTTTGAGAAATACATACGCCGCAGTTGGCTGTGCCGCCGCGCATTTCCGGGCCGTAGGAGGGCAGCCAGGAGACCTCCCGGTTATCCAGCAACCCGGCATAGGCCGCTACCTTGCCGCAAAACAGTATGCCCTGACCGCCAAAGCCGGCGAACAGCATATTATGATCCGTCATGTTATTTGCCCCCTTCCGCCGTAATATCTTTAAACACGCCCAAGGGATAGTAA
>WRIA01000095.1 GCA_009782975.1 Clostridiales bacterium | reverse complement strand
ATCCGGCACAGAGGATGAAGTGGATATAAAATCGGATGTGCAAATGGAGTTTCATATAACCAAAACCGGCGGGGATGTAAAAATCTCTTTACCCGGCAAAGCGGAGGATTACACCGACCTGTTGGAATTGCTTAAAGCCTTAGGAGATATCGATCTTAGCATTTTGCTTTAAAGCAGGGCCTGGATATTATTAAAAAAACCACGGGCTTCCCGTGGTTTTTTGCCGCCAAAATACGTTTTGCCGATTGCCCTTGGGGGCAAGCTGTGTTAGAATTATTTGTAAAGCGGTAAGGAAGGGGATAGAGTATGTTTGGCGTTTTGGTAAACAGCGTTGGCGTGGCGGTGGGCTGCGGTATAGGTTTGTTGCTGGGCAAAGCCGTGCCGGAGCGCGTGGGCAAGCTTATAATGCAAGGCCTGGCGCTTGTCATAATGTATTTGGGCATAAGCGGGGCGCTTAACGGGCAAAACGCGCTGGTGCTTATACTTTCCCTGGTGCTGGGGGCGGTGGCGGGCGAGCTTTTGGATCTGGACGCCAAGCTGCACAGCTTTGCCGACCGGTTGGAGCGGCGCTTTAAAAAAGACGGGCAGCAGGGCTCTTTGGCCGAAGCCTTTATTACCACCACCATAATCATGTGTACGGGCGCTTTGGCCGTTATTGGCCCCCTACAGGCAGCACTCACCGGCGATAACAGCCTTATCTTTACCAAATCCACCATAGATTTTATAGCCGCCATCATCTTCAGCTCCGCCATGGGCATAGGGGTGGGCTTTACGGCGTTCAGCCTTTTGATCTATCAGGGGTTTTTCGCGCTGGCCGGCGGTTTGCTGGCCCCCTTGTTAAGCGATTACGCCATAGCGGAGATAACCTGCGCCGGTTCCGTGCTTCTTATAGGTATGGGCCTTAATATGCTGGGCCTTACCAAACTTAAGATAATGAACCTGCTTCCTTCGGTGTTTATGCCCATGCTGCTATGCCTGATAATCAAATAATAGCGGCATATTAACTGTAAACCGTATCTTAAGACATATTATAAAATGCCAAATATGACAGGGTTGTCATAAAAAGTGACAACCCTGTCATATTCTTTTCTATCACCTGTATTCTGGCATCTATCCTCCGGCTTCCGGCTTCTACTTAACATAAACTCCGCTGCCCAGCTTGTAAACTATCTGCTCGAAGCCCACGCCGCGGTCGAATACGTCCTCCAGATCAAAGCTGAGTTCCATGGCGTCGCGCACGAATTCCGCCGCGCTTTGCACGCTGCGGCGCAGGTCGTAGCCGCGCATCAGGCCGCCCGTAAGCACACTGGTAAACAGATCGCCGGTGCCGTGCATATTATAGGGCAGCAAATCCACCTCATACTCAAAATAATCCCCGTTTTGCAGGGCGCAGTTATAAAGTTTTGGCCCCCGCTGCACCCCGGTAAGTACCACGGCTTTGGTCCCCAGGGCCGCAATATCCAGGCAAAGCTGGCGAGAACCCTGTTCATCCAGCTCCGCGTTGCTGTATTCCTGGCCCGTAAGGATGCAGGCTTCCGTAATATTGGGGGTGGCCAGGTCGGCCACGGCCACCAGATTGACCATTTCCTTGCACATACCGGGGGTATAGGTCTTTATTACCACGCCGTTATCGCCCATAACCGGGTCTATTATAGCCATACCGCTTTCAAATTCTTTTATCAGCCGCGTCATTATTTTTATCTGTTCTTCCGAACCTAAAAAGCCGCTATATACGCTGTTGAATTTAAGCCCCAGGCGCTGCCAGTGGGCCAGATAAGCGTCCATATGAGGCGTAAAATCCATAAAGGTAAAGCCCTCGAACAGGGTGTTGGTGGATAAAAGAGCCGTGGGCAGGGGGCATACCTCTACCCCGCAGGCCGAAAGCACGGGCATAGCCACGGTAAGGGCACATTTGCCGTAACCGGAAATATCGTGTAAGGCGGCAACGCGCGGCAGTGTTTTGTTCATGGTCATTCCTCCTTATTTCTGGTGATTTTTTATATTATAGCACTAACATCGGCGCTTAGCAACGGCGATTTTTGAAGGGAAAAAGCGGGGGAAGAAGCGCCTTCCTATGTTTTGGGCGGCATAACCGCTAAAAAGCCCCAAAACTATCCCTCCCAGCACATCCGAGGGATAATGTACTCCCACATAGAGCCGGGAAAAACTGATCAGTATGGCCGTGGCAAAAGCGGCAACGGGCCATTTTCCCGACCTGCAGGCCAGCGCCACAGCAGTGGCGGCCGCAAAGGAAGAAGCGGCATGACCGGATGGAAAGGAATAATCCGGCAGCGGAGATACCATAGGCTGCAGCCAGGCCAGCATTTCGTAGGGCCGGGGCCGCGCCACCAGATTTTTGATAAGCAGGTTGCAAAAAAACAGCGAAAGCAGCATAGATATAACACAGACCAACCCGCTCCAGCGGGTTTGAGGGCGTATTAGCATTATAACGGCCATTATGCACCACACCAGGCCGTTATCCCCCAGCCAGCTTAAGGCGATCATGAAATTATCCAACCAGGACAAGCCGCTAAGCTGTCCTATGGCATACAGGATACTCTCGTCCATCCAGCTTACAATATCTCCTCATGCAGATATAACCGTTCTCCCATGTCATGCAAGCGCATGGTGCCGTTGCTGGCTTCTGTCAGCTCCTTTTGCAGCTTTGCCAGCCGCGCTTCAGGAACGGAGGCCAGATAGCACACAGTCTCGGCATAGCTTTTATCCCGTATCTTAGCACCATAGGAGGCCAGCAGGCTTTCCACGCGGCCGATCAGCTCGTAGCCAAAGCTTAGGCTCATAAGCTGAGCGGGCAGGCAGCGAACCGCTTTGGCCTGCCCGATGGCTAAAGAGGCCGCCCGGCCATAGGCGCGCGTTAAACCGCCCGCGCCCAGCAATGTACCGCCAAAATAACGTGTCACCACCAAGGCTACGTTTTCCAGCCCGGCCTGTTTAATCCCTTCCAACACCGGGCGTCCCGCCGTACCCGCCGGTTCGCCGTCGTCACTCGAGCGCTGTATCTCGCCATTTATACCAATAACAAAAGCGTATACATGGTGGTTGGCTTCGCGATGAGCGGCGCGCACACTTTCTACAAAAGCTTTGGCTTCCGCCTCGCTTGTAACCGGCGTTATCCGGCCGATAAAGCGCGATTTTTTTTCCGTGAACTCCGCCTCCGACGCCCCGGCAACACTGATGTATTCCTCCACAGTTTACATCTCCAGCCCCAGCTCATTCATGGCATCCTTGCGGGAGAGTTTAACTTTGCCGCTCTCGCGGTCAACGGCAATACATTTGACCCACATCTCGTCCCCTTCTTTGCACACATCCTCCACCTTGCCTACGCGTTTGTTGGCCAGTTGGGAGATATGCACCATCCCATCGCGGCCGGGGTTGCCCATCACGCCGGGTAGTATTTCCACGAAGGCGCCGAATTCCATGATCTTGACCACCGTACCTTTGTATATTTGCCCAACTTCCGGTTCGGCTACGATGGCTTTGATGATGGCAAGGGCTTGTTCGCCTTTTTCCGATTCCACGCTGGCGATGAAAACACGGCCGTCATCCTCGATGTCGATCTGAGCTCCGGTTTCTTCCACGATCTTCTTGATAATCTTGCCGCCGCTGCCGATGACTTCACGTATCTTATCCGGATGAATTTGGGTGGTGATGATGCGCGGCGCATAGGGCGAAAGCTCGGCGCGGGGGTTGGGTATGGCGTCAAGCATCTTGCCTAAGATGAACATGCGGCCTTCCCTAGCCTGCTCCAGAGCTTGGGTAAGGATATCTCTGTCTATTCCGGCGATTTTTATATCCATTTGAATGGCGGTAACGCCCTTGGCTGTTCCGGCTACCTTGAAATCCATATCCCCCAGAAAATCCTCCATGCCCTGTATATCCGTGAGTATGGTGATATCCTCGCCGTCTTTGATCAGACCCATGGCGCAGCCGGATACCGGGGCGGTAATGGGTACGCCCGCGTCCATCAGGGTGAGGGTGCTGGCGCATACGCTGCCCATGGATGTGGAGCCGTTGGATTCTATGGCCTCGGATACCAGGCGCAGGGCATACGGGAAAACCTCCTCGCCGGGGATGA
>WRIA01000094.1 GCA_009782975.1 Clostridiales bacterium | reverse complement strand
ACCTCACAGCATATTAATACTATTTAAACTAGAGGGAATGACACCGCCCTCTGCTTTCATGAAATATGACAAGGTTGTCATATTTTATATTTTAACAGGAATTTGCCTAATGTGACACCATATATAGTGTCACATTAGGCATACGGACTACCGGTTTTGCCATTTTTTTGCCCCCTTCGTTACGAAGGGGGTGGCCCGCAGGGCCGGGGGTTGTCCGTCGTTTCACATGCGGGTCGCCCGGTGGGCGACCCCTACGTCTTGCCTCTGTCCTCTCACATCTGACCTCTGTTATCATACATCCAGCCGCATGGCATGAGCAGGGCAGGCCTCTATACACATATTGCAGACCACGCATTTTTCGCCCTCAAAACACACCTTAAGGCTGGGGCGTTCCAGGTAAAGCGCGCCGCTGGGGCATACCCCCGTGCAAAGGCCGCATTGGGTGCAGCGTTCCTCATCCCAGCTTACCTGCTCTACCAAGGATTGCACCTGCAAGCCCTCTTCTTCCAGATAAAGCAGGGCCCGGCGGTAATCCGCTTCCCTGCCGGAAAGTCCCAGCAGCAAAAACCCCTTCTTTTCCGGGCTTACCTCCGCCCGTATAATATTGGGGATAAGATCGAATTCCTTTACCAGTTGATAAACTATGGGCTGCTCTACCAGTTCCGGGGAGAAGCGCAGTATAACTTTTTTATCCACAGTATCATGCGTAGCGGCCATCATTCCTCACCCCTTTCATAACCTTCGGCAGTGGGCAGCAGCTTTGC
Source organism: Clostridiales bacterium (assembly GCA_009782975.1). Next base: position 3,333 of record WRIA01000094.1, on the reverse strand, counting down.
TGGCCTGGAAAGCAAAAAGCGGCCTTCGCTTATCCAGCTCTTTAAGGCGGCGGCAATTTCCTGCGCCATGGGATAGCTGGAAAGGGGCGCGGTTGGAATACGCTTGCCCATAAACTCCACCTGGCCGCTCTTTAGCTCCGCCACCGTAACCAGGCCCAGCTCCGGCGGTTCCCCGGCCGGGTATTTAAGGCCGTAGTCGCAGACGGGTGAGAGTATATCCGCATCTGTAACGCAGGTAAATTCAAGCATTTCCTCGTCCAATATGGGTATGGGCACGCCTATGCCCACCATCAGGCTTACCCCGTAGCCCAGCATACTAACACCACGGATAAAGCGGGCGTCCATACACTTCATATCCCCTGTAACGGCCAGTGTTCCCGCGCCGCCTGTGGGTACACCGCCCTTGGTGCGCTCTCCGCTGGGGTCGTGCTGAGTGCCGGGGCCGCTTATATAGCCAAAACCGCCACCCAAAAAGATGCGCGTGCCCACGCCTATGGTGCGAAAATAGGGGTCGTTTAAAAGCGGCGAAAGCTGGCCCGCGGTGGAAAAGTTTATATTGCCCATATTGGGTTTTAGAATACCCATATAGGTATAGATGGTTTTATCCGAGCAGTTGACGCCCACATTGTAATTCTGATAGCTGTTGCGCGGGCTCATAATAAAGGCATCCCGCAGATCGGCTATGGTAAGCGTTTTTTCCAGCCGCTTAAGTGGATAACAATCCGTGCCGTAGGAGGAAGCGCGCAGTTGAACCTCCCGCCCGGCTATCAGATCCTCTATCACATGGCCGCCCCCATAGCGAAAATGCCCCGGATGATGGGCGTTAGCCGGGTCGCCTTCCATCAGCTCTGTGGCGCCTATATAGGCATCCACCGCGGCGATGCCCGAATAAGCAGGCACATCGTTAAGCCATACCTGCTGCATCTTCATCTTGGGCTTGGTATGCCAAAAATTAAGGAAAGCCCCGGAGGAACACATAACGCCGAAGGTGCCGGTGGTCACCACATCGACCTTGGCCGCGGCGGCCTTAAGCCCCTGTTCGCGGGCTATATCTATGACCTCCTCGGCAGTTACGACCACAGCCTTGCCTTGCCGTATCCTGGCATTTATCTCTTCATAGCTTTTCTTTATCATATCTTCACCGCCTTTGCCAATAGTTTAAACCTAAAAGGCGTTATTGTCAATCTTAGCACCTTTTATGGTTTTTTTGCCGCACCTTTTATGGTTTTTTTACCGCGGGTCGTTGTGCCGCTTCGTTATTGGGTCGAGTTTTTTATGCAAGTGTAAGGCGCAAAGGGTATAGGAAAGGTTTTGGCAAGAATATAAAGTGTCGGATTTTCGACAGTTTTGTTCAAAAATCCGACACTGGGTATTTTTTATCTTCCGGCCCCTTGCCTATGCTTTGCCAAAGCTCAAAATCTCAGCTCCTGGCATTGGAACTGCCGAACAGGCGTATTTTTTCGCGGATTATCTCCATGGCCGCTTCCCTGGCCGGGGCCAGGACTTTGCGGGGATCCAACTCCTCCGGCTTGGCCATTAAAGCCCCGCTTAAGGAGACCATAAAGGATTCGCGTATATTTGTATCTATGTTTACCTTGCGCACGCCCCGCGCTATGGCCTCGCGGATGGCTTCATCCGGCACACCGGAGGAACCGTGCAGCACTATAGGCACATCCACCAGATTATCTATCTCGCTCAAACGTTCCAGATCCAGCTTGGGCTCTCCCTTGTACTGGCCGTGGGCTGTGCCTATGGCTATGGCCAAGGCATCCACCCCGGTCTGCTTTACATAATACTCCGCCTCCCGGGGGTCGGTGTACAGGGATTCCCGTTCGCTTACAAATATGTCGTCCTCTGTGCCGGTTATTTTGCCCAGCTCGCCCTCCACGCTAGCGCCAAAGGGGCGGGCTGCCGCCAGTACCTGCCTGGTCAATGCGATATTTTCTTCCAGCGCGTGCTTGGAACCGTCTATCATCACCGAGGTAAAGCCCTTTTCTACGCACTGCCGGCATTGCTCGAAGCTGGTGCCGTGATCCAGATGCAAGGCCACCGGTACATCGGCCATCTCCGCCGCGACGCGGGTCAACGCAACTATGTATTCCAGTCCCGCGTATTTTATGGCTCCCTGGCTGGCCTGTATGATAACAGGGGAATGCTCGGCCTCTGCCGCGCCGATGATGGCCTGCACTATCTCCATATTATTACAGTTGAACGCTCCCACCGCGTACTTTCCGGCTTCCGCCGCCGCCAAAAGCGGCTTCATAGCTACCAAAGGCATAATAAGACCTCCCTTAAAAGGCTGTGTTGCAGCCCGCTAGTATCTGATGCGCATACCGCCCTCGTGCAGGCTTATGCGGGAAATACGGTTCAAAAGATGCAGGTCTGAGGGGCGCGAAGCATAAAGGCAGGCACTGCTGCCGCAGCGAGAGCAGGTAAGGATCAATCTGTCCGGCATTATGCGTATATCCATATCCTCCCGCCCGCAGTTGACACAAATGCAGGCCCGGGCGGCCAGCAGCTTGTTCAAGCGCATAAGAGAGCGGCCTATGATGGATGGCTTTATAAAGTATTCCCGCAGCTCGTCGGCACAATCCAGTATTATGGCGCTTTCCTCGTCCATGACCTCGCGCACGCCTTCCCGCTCCCCTATGCAGGCCAGGCGGATATCCATATAATCGCAGCCCAACATAAAAGGGGGATCGGCCTTCATGCCCTGTACGCGGAAGATGTAATTGTGTTCTTCCTCGCAGCAGGGGCAAAAGCAATCGGCGTACAGGTTTTTACCGTTAAGCCGCAGATGCAAAGGCTCGGCCCCGCAAGAGCAGCGTATGGTCAGGGTTTTGCCCTTGTCCAGATCAAAACGGGAAACGGCGCGGTACAGCATACGCTCCTGGCAGTAGGGGCAACGCAAAGACAAAAACCATTCCGGCCTTATAAGCACCTGCCATCCCCCCTTTCGCCAATGTTATAGTTATATGTAAATATTTTCGCCGGTATAAGGCTTTTCCCTGCCGGTCGCAAGTAAATTCTATTCGCTGATATCGGCCCATACGCCACCGGTTACCGCAGCCAGTTCCTCTACGGCTATGGGTACTGCGCTGTTGCTCTCGCCCCCAGCCGGATACATAACGCTAAAGGCGCGCAGGCTTTTATCCAGATATATGGGCAGCGGTTTTTTAAGGCCAAAGGGGCAGACGCCGCCCACGGCATGGCCGGTTGCTTCAAATGTCTCCTCCGCCGAAAGCATTTTGGCCTTGGCCCCCAAAAGCTGCTTAAGCTTTTTATTGTTCAGGCGCGCTTCCCCGCCCAGTACCACCAGTACTATACTGTCTT
>WRIA01000093.1 GCA_009782975.1 Clostridiales bacterium | reverse complement strand
TGGGTAGCCGCTTGCAGGGCCACCCGGATATGCGCAAAGTACCGGGGGTGGATATGTCCACCGGTTCCCTGGGCCAGGGGCTCTCCGCGGCCTGCGGGATGGCGCTGGCCGGCCGGCTGGACGGAAGGCCTTATTATGTCTATGCCATACTGGGGGACGGCGAGACCCAGGAAGGTCAGGTGTGGGAGGCCGCCATGCTGGCCGCCCACTATAAGCTGGATCATCTTATCGCATTTTTGGATCATAACCGCCTGCAGATAGACGGTGATATCACCCGGGTGCTTTCGCCTGAGCCTCTGGATGAAAAATGGCGGGCTTTCGGCTGGCGGGTGCTTTCCGTAGACGGCCACGACGTAGAGGCCATAGAACAAGCCATTGCTACAGCCAAGCAGAGCACGGGTCTGCCGGTGATGATCATAGCCGAAACCGTTAAGGGCAAGGGCGTAAGTTTTATGGAAAATCAGGCCGGGTGGCACGGCAACGCTCCTAACGCCGAGCAGGCCGCCCAAGCCTTGGAAGAATTAGGAGGTTAAACATATGGCTGAAATTAAAAAAATCGCCACCCGCGAGGCTTACGGGCAGGCTTTGGCCGCTTTGGCGGGAGAAAATAGAGATATCGTGGTGCTGGACGCCGACCTTTCAAAATCCACCAAAACAGCGGATTTTGCCAAGGTGGCACCGGAGCGCTTCTTCAATGCCGGTATCGCCGAACAGAATATGACCGGTGTGGCCGCCGGGCTGGCCGCCGCAGGTAAAATACCCTTTATCAGCAGTTTTGCCGTATTTGCGGCTGGACGGGCCTTCGAGCAGATTCGCAACAGTATAGCCTACCCCTCATTAAATGTGAAAATTGCCGCCACCCATGCCGGAATCAGCGTAGGCGAGGACGGCGGCAGTCACCAATCCATAGAAGATATCGCCCTCATGCGCGTACTGCCCCATATGACGGTTATCTCCCCCTCCGACGGGCCGGAGACCGCCCAAGCGGTACGGGCGGCGGCCGCGCATCAGGGGCCGGTTTATTTGCGCTTGGGCAGGCTGGCAGTGCCGGTGATCCATGGGGAGGACTATCACTTTCAGCTGGGCCAGGGCGTGCTGGAACTGCCAGGCCGCGATATAGTGATTTTTGCCAGCGGCATGATGGTGGGCCATGCCCTGGAAGCGGCAGCTCTGCTGGCAGAGGAAGGACTCTCCGCCGCCGTGGCTAATATTCACACCATCAAGCCACTGGATACTGAATTCGTACTGGAGCAGGCCGCTTCATGCGGTGCGGTCCTTTGTGTGGAGGAACATAGTATCATAGGCGGGCTGGGTTCCGCTATAGCCGAGACCCTGCTGGAGGGAGGCTGCTATATGCCTTTCCTGCGCCTGGGGGTCAATGATCAATTCGGGCAAAGTGGCAGCCCGGCGGCGCTGCTGAAGCATTACGAATTAACACCCATCCCCATAGCTACGAAAGCCAAGGCGGTGCTAGCGAAAAAATAGTCTAAACCGCAGGTGCTATCACAATTCTTAATATTTGCTATGTTATACTGTTAGAGGATAGCCGTAAAAAGGAGTACAGATAATGTTGGAATTGAAGGATGTATTGGCAGCGCGCGAGCGCATAAGCCCCTATATACGGCATACCCCCTTGCTGCGTCTCGCGGAATTGGATAAACTTGCCGGGTTTGAGGTTTATGTTAAGCCGGAAAATTTGCAGGGTACCGGCTCATTTAAGCTGCGTGGGGCCAGTAATAAGCTTTTGAGCCTAGCTGCTGAGGAACAAAAACGCGGCGTGGTAGCTGCCTCCTCCGGCAATCACGCACAGGGTGTTGCGGCAGCGGCGGCCCGTTTGGGGATAGACGCGCTGATCGTTATGCCCGAGGATGCACCCGCTCTAAAAGTGATGGGAACTCAAGCTTGGGGAGCAAAAGTGGTGTTACACGGGCATTTAAGCGGTGAACGCGAGGCCCGCATGGATGAACTGGCCGCCCAAGAAGGCCGGGTGAAAGTGCACTCCTACGCGGATGAGTTCGTTAAAGCCGGGCAGGGCACGGCCGCCCTGGAAATTTTGGAGGACGAGCCGGAAATATCGGCTATCGTCGCGCCGGTGGGCGGCGGCGGACTCATAAGTGGCCTGTCCACCGCGGCCAAGGGACAAAAGCCCAAAATTACTATGGTGGGCGTGGAACCGGCTGCCGCAGCGCGTTACCAGCAAAGCCGCGCCGCCGGACGTCCCCTAACCATCGAGATAGGTCAGACTATAGCCGACGGCACCCGCGGCAACTATGCCTCCCCCGTAAACTTCCCCTTAGTCGAAGTGCGTGTAGACGAGCTGGTGGATGCGGACGACCAAGCGTTACAAGCAGCCATCTACGCCTATGCCAAACTGGCTAAATTGGTCGTGGAACCGTCGGGTGCCCTTTCTTTGGCCGCTCTGCTCAGCGGTAAGCTCAGCTTTTTAAAAGGGACAAAGGTTTGTCTGGTGATCAGCGGGGGTAATCTGGATTTTGCCCAATATGCCCACTGGCTGGCGGAAGGAGCGAAAACCTTTGAAAAGACAATTAATAATTGCTTTTAAGGGGATATAGCGTGGAATCAAACATGAAAGGCCAGCGTTTGATGGCCGAGATAGATTTGGATAATATAGTTTTCAACTACCGGCAAGTGCAAAAGTGCGCACCAGGCTGCGAGGTTTGCTGCGTGATAAAAGCCAACGCCTACGGCCACGGTGCCGTGCCGGTGGCGCAGGCGCTGGCTAAGGCCGGAGCAAAATATTTTGGCGTAGCCACTCCGGAAGAAGCGCTGCAACTCAGACGGCACGGTATTAGCCAGGATATCCTGCTGCTGTGCCCGGCAGACGCCTACTGGGTTCAGACATTGATAGAGCATAAAATAACCTTGACCGTGGGCAACCGCCAGGCGGCACACGAGTATGCCGCGGCCGCCGGCAAGCGCCGTCTTAAAATACATATCAAGCTGGATACCGGCATGGCCCGGTTAGGCTTACCCTGCCAAAGCGCCGTAGAAGATATCTTGACCATAGCCGCTTGCCCCGCTTTCGAGCTGGCTGGAATGTTTACGCATTTTTCCGCGGCGGATGAAGACGCTATTATCATCGCAAAAGACGGCAAAAGGGCGGAAGAAGGGATAGAAAACGATTTCACCAATACACAGATGTCCCGCTTTCAGACAGTCCACCGGGAGTTGCAAAGACGGGGGCTTGATCTAAAGCTGCTCCACTGCGCCTGTAGCGCTGCCATCATTGCTTATCCCCAGACCCACGCCACCATGGTGCGTCCCGGCATTATGCTTTATGGCAGTAACCCTTTGGGTTCGCATCCACTGCCTCTTAAACCCGCCCTTTCCCTGCGAGCCCGCGTGGTGCAGGTGTTGGAAGTTAAGCAGGGAGAAAGTGTGGGTTATGGCCGTGCCTGGTACGCGCCCAGGAATTCCCTGATAGCCACGATTTCCCTGGGCTATGGCGACGGTCTCACGCGCTTTCTTTCCGGCAAGTTGCCTATGCTAATACGCGGGCGGAAAGCCCGGCAGGTAGGGCGCATTTGCATGGACATGTGCATGCTGGATGTTACTGACATTCCCGCAGTGGCAATCGGAGATTATGCCACTATCATCGGCAAGGATGGAGATATGACCGTTACGGCGGAGCAGGTGGCCGAGGCAGCCGGAACCATATCCTACGAGCTATTATGTTCCGTGGGCCTGCGCGTGCCGCGGTGGTATTATCAAAATGGGCGTTTGGTGGAGCAGGTAAGTTATATCGACTGCCTTTAGTTCGAATACAAAAAGGGAACGGCTTACACCGTTCCCTTTAGGATCTAGCTTTCAACTAACATCTATCTTGCTGATAAACGGCAATCTATGCTAGATGTGACTGCTTACAGCTTGACGACATTGGCAGCTTGCAGACCGCGAGGGCCTTCCACGATATCGAACTCCACGCCTTGGCCTTCGTCAAGAGTTTTAAAGCCGTCACCTTGGATAGCGGAAAAATGGACAAATACATCTTCGCCGCCGTCTCTTTCGATAAAGCCAAACCCTTTTTCCGCGTTAAACCATTTTACTTTGCCGTTCATTTGTTACCTCCTAAAGAATTTATTGCTTTGTTATTATAGCATAGCATAGATAGTATTACAACAAGAAAA
>WRIA01000092.1 GCA_009782975.1 Clostridiales bacterium | reverse complement strand
CGTGGGTATCATAGAGCCGCCGTTTACCTGTACCACATCGAATACGAATAAGCGCAGGCAAACCACTACCACAAGTGTTACGGCCATAGTTTTGGCGTATTGCCATAAGCTGTTCTCTTTTTGTTCCCGCGTTTTGGCCGGTATAGCGGTCTCTTGCCCTAATGTGGCTTGCTCCGGGGGGCCAAAACGCGACGGCGCGAGCGGAGGTTCCAAAACGGGGGCCGGCAAGGGATTTGCCAAAGCTATGCCGGATACCCGGTTCCGCGTCAGGCTGCCGTTTGCGGCCGCCATATAGCCCGGTTCCCGTTCGGGTGGGACAAAAAGGGGCATATCAGGTGCTTTTGATATGGGCGGCGCCTGTGGCAAAGGCGGCGTATTACTTTCCTCCGCCTGCTTTTGCAGTTGCAGATATTCCTGCCTGGCCCGGTTGGCCTGTTGCTGCGCTATCTCTAAATTGTTTTTTGCCCGCAACAGCTGAAGCTGATAAAGCTCGTAATCCCGCTTGGCGCTTTCCAGAATATCCAGTCCGGCCAAAGCGGTGCCTTTAGCTTCCGTAGCTTCCGAGTATTCTTTATCTGCCTGCGCGGCTTTTTCCGCGTCAAAATCAGCCTGCATAGCGGCTATAAGGCCTTGCGCCAGGATACCGGCTGTGTTGGCGGTCTCCGCAGCACGGGATGCCTGCTGTTCCGCTTCTTCCGCCAACTTCAGCAGTCTTTGCATAATATACGGCGTTTGCCCGTTTTCATCATACGGGTTTTCCTCCCGTATGCGCCCGTCGTCAAATACAGCCTGGCGCGGGTCGTATTGTCCGTTTTCTTTATGCAAGTAGCCCACCCTTTTACTATAACACTTTTTTATCAATACCGGGCAATAATATCGAAAAATTTTCTATAGTATAACATCAGTATAACATCAAATAGCAGAATTTAAAAGTATAATTTTTTTTCGCAGGGAAAAAATAAGCCATAGAGAATTTTATAAAGAATATTAGGCTTAAGGAGCGGCAGATGAAAAATGTTATCATATATACGGACGGCGCTTGCTCGCGCAACCCGGGACCGGGAGGCTGGGGCTGTGTGCTTGTTTACGGCGCGCACAAAAAGGAGCTTACGGGGACTGAGGCGCAAACTACCAATCAGCGTATGGAGCTTTGGGCCGCCATTGCCGCGCTGGAAGCTTTAAAAGAACCCTGCGCGGCAGAGCTGTTCAGCGACAGCGCGTATCTTATTAATGCCTTTAACCAGGGATGGATATCTAAATGGCGGCAAAACGGCTGGATAAACAGCAAAAAACAGCCCGTGGAGAATCAGGATCTGTGGCTGCGGCTTTTAAAGGCGGCCCAAAGCCATGATATTACCTGGCGCAAGGTAAAGGGCCATGCCGGTAACGAATTGAACGAGCGCTGCGATGCCCTGGCCCGCGCCGCTTTGGAAGAAATACGGGAATAGGGAGGTATGGATATGGATAACAGGCCTGTAATAGAAGCGGTTATGACCGGCGAGGAAGGCGCGGCCCTGGAATACGCAAAAAAACTGCTGGCAGAAGGTGCCGCCCCGCTGGAAATAATAGATATGGGGCTTATACCGGCCATGGCTCGTGTAGGCTGCCTGTTTAAGGAAGGCGAAATGTATGTGCCGGAGGTCATGATGGCTGCTTCCGTGGTTTCCGCTGTTGTAGAGTTTTTAAAGCCGCTGCTGGCAGGGAAGATAAGCTATAAAGGCACGGTAGTGCTGGGCACGGTAAAGGGCGATATGCATGATATAGGCAAAAACCTGGTGGCGCTGCTGTTGGAAAACAACGGATTTAAAGTGGTGGATTTAGGCGCGGATATATCGCCTGTGGCCTTTATTGAGGCTGCCGCAAGCCACGCCGCGCAGATAGTGGGGCTTTCCGCCCTGCTTACCACCACCATGCCCGCTATGGCGGAGACGGTGCAGGCCTTCGAGCAGGCCGGCTGCCGGGATAAAGTTAAGATAATAATAGGTGGCGCGCCGGTAACAGCCGGATTCGCGGCGGAAATAAAGGCCGACGGCTATGCAAAGGACGCAGTAGGCGCGGTGGAGCTGTGCCTTAGTCTGCTGTAGCAAAAAATAGAGATACATCATTTTACATTGGTTGTGTTATAAATAAATATTTAGGAAGTTAAACATTTTGTTTAGGAAGTTAAACATTTTGTTTAGAAACGCAAATATTTTTAATATTATTTGTGTTTTATGATTTATCATTATACGGGTATTTTTACAATGAATATTTTAATTTTACTACAATAGTAATTTAGTAAACTCAGTAAATATTTTGAGAGGATGATCCTATGCTTATAGTCGGAGAATTACTTAATTCCAGCCGTTTTGCCATGCGCGCTTTACTGGAAGCCAAAGATAAAACCGCTATTCAGAAGATAGCGTTGGCGCAGGAGGCCGCCGGAGCGCATTATCTGGATGTCAATTGCGGCGTTTTTGTGGGGGAAGAGACGGAATACCTGTGCTGGCTGGTGGATACGGTACAGGAGGTCTGCTCTTTACCTTTGTGTTTGGACAGCCCCGATGGAAAGGCCCTTAAGGCGGCTTTGCCCCGCCTAAAAAACGGGCGGCCGCTTATCAATTCCATAAGCGCGGAGCGTGACCGGTACGAGCAAATATTGCCCTTGGCGCTGGAGTATAAAGCCAAGCTTATAGCCCTTGCTATGGGCGACGCAGGCATACCGGCCACGGCGGAATCAAAGGTAGCGGCCGCCGACCGACTGTATAATGATTTGCGTGGGGCGGGTGTGGCGGCGGAGGATATATATATGGATCTGCTGGTACAGCCCATAGCTACCACGGAGGCTGGGGCTGCGCCGCTGCTTGCGGCGGCGAGCCGGTTGCGCGTTTTGGAGGAAGAAATAGAGTTTATAGTAGGGCTTTCCAATATTTCTTACGGCTTGCCCAACCGGGCCCTGCTTAACCGTTGCTTTCTTATACAGGCCGTAGCGGCTGGCATAGATTCCTTTATCCTGGACCCTTTGGATAAAGAGCTTATGGGCGCTTATTACGCGGCCCGCGCTTTGGCCGGAAGGGATAAGTACTGCTCCGCGTACTTAAAAGCGCATAGGAGCGGGTATTACGGTAATATAAATTAGATGGATTTTAAACCTTTACTTTTAAAAATGTTTGCATTTAGAAGATTTTAATGTTATACTGAATTTAGATATTGTATCCAAAAAAAACGAACCGGAGCTTTTATTATTTAAAACTTTTTTAAGGATACAAGTGTACATTACCATTATATTTAAGAGAGGAGTGTTAGGCTTTGACGGTTATAGGCAGTAAGACACCTCGTATAGACGGTCCGGCCAAGGTCAGCGGCAAGCAGCAGTATGCCTCGGATATCATCATACCGGGTATGCTACATGCGGTATTGCTGCGCAGCCCCCATGCCCACGCGCAGATCGTCAGTATAGATACATCCGCGGCGGAGGCTTTTGGCGCTGTCTGCCTTACTTATGCGGATATAGCTCCCGTTTTATATAACGAGCGCAGCGTATCCGTACCGGCGGCCACCAACTGCGACCGTACCGTGCTGCCGGATAAGGCCCGCCATGTGGGCGAGCCTATAGCGGCGGTGGCCCACGAAACGGAGGAGCTGGCGTGGAAGGCCATGAAGCTTATAAAGGTGGAATACAAGGTTTTACCGGCGGTTTTCGAGCCGGAGGAAGCCATAAAGGAAGGCGCGCCGCAGCTATATGAGTATTATGAGGTGTGCGGCGAAAAGATACCGGTAAAAAACAATATAGGCGTAACACGCAATATAGACGAAGGTGACTGCGCGGCCGGTTTTGCAGCCGCGGATCGCATCTTCGAGCATAGCTTTGAGCTGCCGCGCATATATCACGCTCAGTTGGAGACCAAATGCGCCGTGGCCGCGCCGGATGCCGAGGGTGGCCTTACCGTTTGGTGTACCGCTCAATCCATCCACGCCAACCGTCAACTGCTGGGTGCTATATTGGGGTTGCCCTTGTCTAAGATAAATGTTAAAAAGATCGCCATCGGCGGCGCTTTTGGCTCCAGCATACAGGTAAACACCGTTACCCCCATCACCGCCTGCCTGGCCATGAAGGCCCGCCGCCCGGTCAAACTGGTCTCCAGCCGGGAGGATGATTTTTTCAGCCATCAGAAGTA
>WRIA01000091.1 GCA_009782975.1 Clostridiales bacterium | reverse complement strand
GCAGACCTGGAAGGCTTTATTGAGGGCTTTGCACAGGGCTTTCCGGGTACCGTGCATATAGATTTTCTTAAATCACGGGATGCCCACCATGCCTGGGAATCGGCATTTCATGCCATGGGTGACGCCCTGCGTATGGCCTATGCGGATAACCCCTGGCGTATCTCCGCGCATAATCCCTATTATGCCGAGGAGGGCATTGCCGACGCATCCCTGGTTTAAGCTGACGAACAAAAACAAATATTGGAGTGTTTTATATGAAAGGCGGATTTTGTGGCAAGATCCTGTGGGTAGATCTTACGGATGGAACAATTAGCGTCAAATACCCGGATATCTCTGTTTACCGGCAATATTTGGGTGGCTACGGCCTGGGCGACAGGATACTTTTTAGTAAGCTTAAGCCGGTGATAGATCCGCTTGGCCCGGATAATATCCTGGGGTTTTTGCCGGGAATACTGACCGGTAGCGGGGCTTTGGTGGCTTCCCGTCATATGGTGGTTGGGAAGTCTCCGCTTACGGGAACGATAGGCGATGCCAACTGCGGCGGATTTATGGGAACTGAGATCAAAAAAGCCGGTTATGACGGGGTATTTTTTACCGGACGCGCAAAAGACCCGGTGTATCTGTATATAAACGATGACCGTGTAGAGATACGCGACGCCTCCTTTTGTTGGGGGCTGGACACCTACGAGACGGAGGACAAGCTGCGCGATGCCACACAAGCCAAAGCCAGGGTATCCTGCATAGGTCCCGGCGGAGAAAAACTTTCGCTTTTGGCCGGTATAGTAACGGAAAAGGGCAATGTGGCGGCGCGCTCCGGTTTAGGCGCGGTGATGGGCTCCAAGAACCTTAAGGCCCTGGTGGTTTGCGGCAGCAAAACCATACCGGTGGCCGACCCGGAAATGCTTAAAGGCCTGCGCAAAAAGTATATGCCGGTTTGTACGGATAAAGATGGTATGGGTGGACTGATGAACGATTTGGGGACCGCAGCCTTTTACGAAGGCGCGGTGGAAAGCGCCGACGCGCCCATCAAAAACTGGAGCGGCGCCCCGGAGGATCTGCCAGATTACGCGCGCTCCGGCGCTAATGCGCTTAAGGAGATGGCGGTAAAAGGCGTTGGCTGCGGCGGTTGCCCTATAGCCTGCGGTAAGCTCGTAAAGCCGTATCATAGCCCTGTTCCCGTGCGTACAGTACAATACGAAAGCATAGGCGCTTTCGGTTCTATGTGCCTGGTGGATGATATCCAACATATAACTAAGGCTAATGACCTGTGTAACCGCTATGGCCTGGATACTATTTCTGTGGGCGCAGCCTGCGCTTATGCCATGGAATGTTACGAAAACGGGCTATTGGATGATGAGCAGACCGGCGGCCTTAAACTAAACTGGGGCGACGGCGCGGTAATGGCGGCTTTGGTGGAAAAAATCTGTAAGCGCGAAGGTTATTTGGGTGACCTGCTGGCGGATGGCGTTTACAGGGCAACTTTAGCCATTTCCGGCTCCTTTGAATACGGTATGCAAATAGGCGGCCAGGAATTGCCTATGCACGATCAGCGCCTTACACCGGATCTTTTAACCATGTATTATGCCGAGGCCACTCCCGGGCGTCATACTCAGGGTACTTCGGCTTATGCCCCGCCGGATATGCCTTTGCCGGAAAATACCGGCGCGGCGCATAAGATGATGGAGGATTTTGCTCATGTGGTGGATTCCTGTGGTTTTTGCCTTTTCCCAAACATCTTTATGCTTAGCTACAAGAGCTGCGAAGAGTTTTTGACCGCCGTTACGGGCGAGGAGTTCGATTTGGAAGAGATACTTAGGATAGGCAACCGTATCTCCATGATACGTCATGCTTTCAACGCGCGGGAAGGGTCAAATTTTTCGGAACGCCCGGTACCCGAACGGTTGCTGGGGGGGTTAACTGCCGGACCTTTGGCCGGGCTTAAGATCGACAAAGAACAGCTTATAAAGGCTTATCTCGAAGCATCCGGTTTAGACCCCGTTACCTGCAAGCCAAAAAAAGAAAGCCTGCTTGACGCCGGTTTGGATGATGTGGCCGCGCAGCTTTATATGGTTTAGATATGTTGGTAAATGTGCGGATAATAGGCAACCTGCCCTATATGGTAAAGGGCCTGCAAAGGCGTTACGATGATCTGCCCCTTGAGGAAGGAGCGCGGCTTGCCGAATTATTGTTTAAGATAGGCATTAAACACAAACTATTAGCCTTTGCAGACGGCAAAAGGATTGAAGAATGTATGCCCTTGACAGAAGGCATGGAGATAACCCTGGTTTCTCCTGCGGCAGGCGGTTAACAAAAGTTTATAAAGTATTCCGCTGTTTACGGGAAAGCAAGAAAGTGCATGTAGAAAAACCTACATTTACAACTGCTAAAATGTATAGTGACACCGTATATGGTGTCATATAAGCACCGCATATGGTGCGCCACGCGATATTAGCGTATTTAAGTGTTGCAATTTTCTACAAACCCGAAAAGTAAGAAAGTAAGAAAGCAGGAAATTCTTACTTTCTTACTTTTCGGGTTATGTACTCTGTATTCCAGCTTCTGGCTTCTGCCATTATTTAATAAAGGGCAAGCCGTCTATGGTGCGGCTTGTTTCACACTCTATATTCTAGCTTCTGGCTTCTGCCTTTATTAGTACCGCTACCATGCAGATTATAAGAATGGCCCCGCCGCCGAATTGCCTGGGCAGCAGCTTTTCCCCCAGCAGCAGCCAGCCGAAAAAGGCTCCGAACAGCGCCTCCGTGGTGAATATCAGCGAAGCCTGGGTGGGAGAAAGTATTTTTTGGGCGGCGGTCTGTATAAAAAAGCCCAGCGCCGAACCTAAAGCGGCGCAATAGACCAAGGCGAACCAAACTTCCCCGCCAAAGGCGGCCAAAGGCACCGGCGCTTCCAGCAACAGTGCGGCCAGGCCGGAGAGGATGGCCGAGACAAAAAGTTGCAGCATGGTAAGAAGCAGGCTGTCCCGCCCCTTGGTGTAGCGGCCCAAAAGTACAAAATGGCAGGCATAGATTGCGGCGCAGGCCAGTGTCCAGATATCGCCGGGGTTAAGGCGAAATTGCTCGTTAAGGGAAAAGAGCGCCAGCCCAAAAAGAGCGGCAAAGCCCAGCGCCACTTGCTCTTTTTGTACGGAACGGCTGAAGAACCAGCCCGCAAAGGGAACCAGCACCACATAAAAGCCTGTTATAAAGGCGGAATTACCAACAGTAGTGTATTGCAGGCCTATGGTCTGTGTGGCATAACCTGCGGCCAACGCAGCTCCGGTAACAAGCCCTTTTTTAAGCATATCCTTGTCTATAAGCAGCAAGCGGCGGCCGGCCAGGGATGCGGTAATAGCCGTAGCCAGCAAAAAACGGTAAAACAAAAAGGTTAGCGGCCCTATTTCGGCCAGGGCATTTTTGGTAAAAACAAAGCCGCCGCCCCAAATTGCCGTTACCGTAAGCATCGTAAGGGCTGCTCCTATGCGCAGCGCTGGTGAATCGTTTAGCGGCGGTTGAGCCGCCGTTTTGTTTATTTTAGCCATAATCCACATTATAGCACGGTAAACAGGTAATAACAATCATATATACAGCGGCAAATAAAAAACTGTGGCAAACGGCGGCGCTTGTGGTATAATAGAGGCCAGAAGATAGAAGCTAAAAATCTGACCACTACTTTTAGGAGGGTATTTTGTGACTGAAATGCAGCAAGGACGTGTGATGAGAGCCGCCGGTCTTTTGATGACTTCCATGATAATTTCGCGTGTTCTGGGCTATGTGCGCGATATGGTGATGTATCCTATGTTTGGACAAGGCGCGGTCACGGACGCCTTTACCGCGGCTTTTTTGATCCCAAATTTTCTTTATCAGATAATTATCGGGGGGGCAATCAGCGCGGCCTTTATACCGGTTTTTTCCTCCTACCTGGCGAAAGATGACCACCGTAATGCTTGGCAGATTTCTAATATCGTCATCAGCTGGGCCATGCTATTGATGAGCGTGGGCGTAGTGGCAGCCTATATATTTGCTCCGCAGATCATGGCTTCTTTCGTGTCAGGCTACGATGCGACAACCTTGGCGTTGACGGTGGTATTGACCCGTATCATGCTTCTGCAGCCGGTATTTATGGCTTTATCCGGTCTCAGTATGGGTATTTTGCACTCTCATCAGCATT
>WRIA01000090.1 GCA_009782975.1 Clostridiales bacterium | reverse complement strand
CTGCCATTGCGGTTCCAATATAGCTTCCGTTGTGGATGTGGAGCGTGTGGCCCATGCCGCCCTTAAGATGCCCGGAGTGGTCTATGCCGCCACCAATAAATATACCTGCTCCATAAACGGGCAGGATACGATCAGGCAGGCCGTTGTGGAACAGGATTTGGATAGATTGGTTATAGCCTCCTGTACGCCGCGTATGCACGAAAGTACCTTTCGCAAGATGCTGTCTAAAACGGCTGTAAACCCCTATATGCTGGAAATAGCCAATATACGCGAGCAATGCAGCTGGGTACATACGGATAAGGAAAAAGCCACGGATAAAGCCATAGATCTGGTGCGGATGTCTGTGGCCAAGGTGCTTAAAAACCAGCCTCTTTTCACCTCCTCCATACCGGCACATAAAAAGTGCCTGGTGGTAGGGGGCGGCATCGCAGGCATACAGGCGGCGTTGGATGTGGCGGAAGCCGGTTATGAGGTAACTCTGGTAGAAAGGGAGCCTTCCATAGGCGGCAAGATGGTGATGCTGGATAAGACCTTTCCTACGCTGGATTGTTCGGCCTGTATTTCCACGCCCAAAATGGCAGAGGCGGGAGCGCATCCGCAAATAAGGCTTATGACCTCCTGTGAAATATCCGCTGTTACCGGTTATATAGGTAATTTTCAAGTGACTATACGGCAGCGCCCACGCTATGTGGATCACGATATTTGCACCGGCTGCGGCCTGTGCGGGGAAAAATGCCCTGCAAAGGTCAACAATTTCTTCGATCAGGGTCTGGCGCAACGCAAGGCCATATATAAGCTATTTCCGCAGGCCGTGCCATCCAAACCCGTGATCGACGCGGAGCATTGTATCATGCTTACCAAAGGCAAATGCGGCCTGTGCGCCAAGGTATGCCCTTTGGGCTGCATCAATTATGATGACAAGGAAAGTTTCCTTACCGATACTTTCGGCGCAATCATTTTATCCACCGGCTACGACCTGATAGAGTGGGGCCGCCATTACCCGGAATACGGTGGCGGCAGATACGCCGACGTTATAAGCGGCCTGCAATTCGAGCGGCTGGTAAATGCATCCGGCCCTACAGAAGGTCATATACAGCGGCCCAGCGACGGCGCAAAGCCCCAAAGCGTGGTTATAGTAAAATGCGTGGGCAGCCGCGATCCGGCCAAGGCCAAAGGTTATTGTTCCCGCGCCTGCTGTATGTACGCAGCCAAGCACGCCCATCAAATTCTGGAGAAGATAGAGGGGGCAAACGTCTATGTGTTTTATATCGACGTTCGTACCCCCGGCAAGGGATACGAGGAGTTCTACGATAAAACACGGGCGGACGGAGCGCTTTATATACGCGGCCGTGTTTCCAAAATCTACGAGGAGGACGGCAAGCTGATATGCAAGGGCGAGGATACCCTGATAGGGCAACAGGTGACGGTGGAAGCGGATATGGTGGTGCTGGAAACCGCCATGGAGCCTTCCCGCGGTTCGGGCGAGACAGCCGCTTTGGCTGGCGTCAGTACGGATAAAGACGGATGGCTTACGGAGGCACATCCCAAGCTGCGCCCGGTGGAAACACAAACGGCGGGGGTGTTCCTGTGCGGCACGGCGCAGGGGCCTAAAGATATACCGGATACCGTGGCCCAGGCTTCCGCCGCCGCTGCCAAAGTCCTGGGTTTGCTGGCCAAAGACGAGCTGGAAACCAGCCCAATGATCAGCGCCGTGGATACCTGCAAGTGCGCGGGCTGCCGTTTTTGCGAGCAGGTCTGTCCCGTAAAAGCCATATCAATGGTGGAAATACCCTCCATGTATAATGGACGCAGGGTAACGCGCAGCGTGGCGCAGGTCAATTCCGGACTATGCGCGGGCTGCGGTGCTTGTGCCGCCGCCTGCCGTACCGGTTGCATAGATTTGCTGGGCTTTACCAACAAACAAATACTGGAGGAGGTGGATGCTCTGTGGCAAGCATAGATGTTGCCGACTGGGAACCAAAAATATTGGCCTTTTGCTGCAATTGGTGTACCTATACCGGCGCGGATCTGGCGGGGCTGAACCGCATGAAATACCCGGAAAACATCCGCGTTATCCGTGTGCCATGCTCCGGTAGGGTCAATCCTCAATTCATCCTGCGCGCCTTTCAAAAAGGCTATGACGGCGTGCTTGTTTGCGGTTGTCATCCGGGGGATTGCCATTATACCAGCGGCAATTACTTTACCCGCCGCCGCTTCCTGTTGATGAAGCGCTTGCTGGAATACGCCGGTATAGAGCGGGGGCGTTTTCAGGCCCGCTGGATATCCGGCGCGGAGGCGGGTAAATTCCGGGATACCGTGCAAAAGGTAACGGAGGAGATACGCGCTTTGGGACCAAATACCGGGATGAAGGAGGCGGAAGGCCATGACTGATATGCAAAGCGCCCTAAAAGAGCGGGTCCGTTCCTTGCTGGAGGAAGGAAAAATAGGTTGCTTTATCGGTTGGGGCGCTACCCGCTTCCCCAAGCGTACCATACCCAAGTTTGTTTTTAAGCCGGAACAAGCGGAGCAGTTGGTCTATAATGAGCATTGCCTTAACACACTGGCCAAATATACTATGGATCTTCAGTACGAAAGCCCGGTGGTGGGTCTGGCCGCACGGGGTTGTGAGGCGCGGGCCGTAAACCGCCTGATAGCCGATGGGCGTTTATCCCGGGATAAAGTTTATATAGTCGGCATACCCTGCGAAGGTATGCGGGAAAAGGGCGAACCGGCGGAAAAATGTATTTTTTGCCGTCATCGTAACCCGGTCATCTATGACGAACTGCTGGGGGAAAAGGTAGCGGAGCGGCAAGACCCGCCCCGTTTCGAGGCGGTGCTGGAGTTGGAAAACAAAAACGGCTCGGAGCGTTACGAATATTGGCAACGGCAATTCGCGAAATGCATACGCTGCTACGCTTGCCGAAATGTCTGCCCGGCCTGCAACTGCATGGAATGCTATACAGAGCAGTATCGCACCGGCTGGCAGGGCAAACAAGCCAATACGGTGGAAAACTCCGTTTTTGGTTTTACCCGCGCCTATCATATAGGCGACCGCTGCATAGAATGCGGAGAATGCGAGCGGGTCTGCCCTATGGAGATACCGCTGATGAAACTAAACCGCAAGCTTATAAAGGATGTGCGTGATCTGTTCGGTACGGAGGAGAGCGGTCTTTCCGGCGAGGAGCTTCATGCTTTGGGCAGCTACAATAAGGAAGACCTGGAAGAATTTATGTAAGGGGGTATGGGAGTGGAACTTAAGAAAGAAAATCTGCACAAGGCTTTAGCGGCACTGGCGCAATCGGGCAAGGTATTGATACCCGGTACGGTAGATGGGGTAAAAAAATTCGTGCCCTATACGCCCGGCGCGGAGTTCGATCTGGATATGGTGAATACCACCTTGCCCCCGAAGGATGTGCTGTTCCCGCAGACACAGAAGATGTACCGCTTTACCACGGGCCCCGAAGCCTCTCTGGAGGAGATAGTATCGGCGGAGGAACAGATACTGTTCGGCATACGCCCCTGCGATGTGCGGTCTATAGATTGTCTGGACAAGATTTTTTTGACCGGAACATATACGGATACCTTTTATGCAGCAAAGCGCGATAAGCTGACTATTATCGCCATAGCCTGCGCCAAGGCCGCGCCATACTGTTTTTGCAGCAGCATGGGCGTGGAGCCGGGTGTTGCTCCGGCCGCCGATATTTTGCTTGCGCCCACCACTTACGGCTGGAATATCCACTGCCAAAGCGATAAAGGAAAGGCGGTCATACAGGCTTTTAGCGGCCTAACGGAAGAATCGTCCGGGCAAGCCCTGCCCGTGGCGGAACCGGATATTAAGGTGGATATGGCGCGGGCGGCGGAAAAAATATCCGCCATGTTCGAGCATCCTATGTGGGATGAAATTTATCGTCCCTGCCTTGGCTGCGGGACCTGCACTTTTGCCTGCCCCACCTGTTATTGCTTTGAAATGGGCCCGGAATTGCGCGGCGCGGCCGGAACGGAAATGCGATACTGGGATAGCTGTATGTTTTCCGAATACACGCGTATGGCAGGGGGGCATAATCCGCGCCCAAGCGTAAAAGAAAGATTGCGCAACCGTTACCTGCATAAATTATCCTTCTTTGCCGAGCGTTACGGGGAAAATCTTTGCGTGGGCTGCGGCCGCTGT
>WRIA01000089.1 GCA_009782975.1 Clostridiales bacterium | reverse complement strand
TGCTTATCTCCTGGGGCCCGGCCCATGCGGTCGGCCTTAGCGGTAAAAGCGAATATGCCGATCTTACCTTTGCCGGCCCGCCGCCCGATAATTGGCCGGATAAGTTGAACACGCTGCTGCCCCGGGGTATTAAGGTGTTGGCGGCTATCCTGATAGCGGATAATACGCCGGCATTGATGTCCGCCATAGACCGCGCCGATTATACGCTGGAGTTGCGGGGCTGTACGGATGGCCCGGCGGTGGACAAGGCTATAGAGGATCTATTGGCTTGCGCAAGCTATATAGTGGAACGCAGCAGCCCCAAGGGCAATAAAAAAGCGGATGTACGTCCCGCTTTGCTCTCTTTAAAGCGCGAAGGTGATATGCTGGTTTTTTCCTGCAAGCTTGATGCCGGGGCGCTTATAAAGCCCAGGGAACTCATCCGGGCTGTGGCCCCCAACGCGGGCGCCGGCATATATTGCCGCACTGCCATGTATATAGCGGGCCGGGATCCTATGCGGATTTTAATTAAGGGGAAGTGAACCCTGTGAAAGAAATGCTTATCCATTTTGACGGAGAGGACGTTTCTATAGTTGTCTGCCACGAAGGACAGCTAAGAGAAGTCTATTTGCCGCGGCGGGGCGAGGAACGGCTGCTGGGCGCTATCTATAAAGGCAGGGTGGCCAATGTGCTTCCCGGTATGCAGGCCGCCTTTGTGGATATAGGCCTGGAAAAAAACAGCTTTCTTTATGTTGACGATGTTTATACGCCTGCCCCGCTCTACGGCGGCCTTAGCCCTGCGGATGTTCGGCCCTTAAGCCGGGATATCGGTTCCCTGCTTAAGGAAGGGCAGGAGGTTCTGGTGCAGATATTTAAGGAATCCCAGGGCGATAAAGGGGCGCGTGTAACCATGCAGCCCACTTTACCGGGGCGATATACGGTATTGCTGCCCGTAGGCTCTCATGTGGCTGTTTCCCGCCGTATAGAGGAGGAAGCCGAGCGCGAACGCCTGCGGGAGATAATGAAGGATCTGGTAGTGGGGCAGGGAGCTATAGTCCGCACGGCTGCCGCCGGTGTAAGCGCAGGGGAACTGGCCGAGGATTTGCGCGGCCTAAACCGGATGTGGAAGCGCATACAGGGTAAGGCAGCCCACAGCAAAGCCCCTTCTCTGATATATCACGAGCAGGATATGCTGCGCCGCGTGATACGGGATACGGTTTCTTCCGATATAGAACGTATTCTGGTGGAGAACGCGGAAGCCGCGGATAAGCTGCGGGAAACCATAGCGGAAGCAGCTCCGGAGCTGGATTGCAAGATAAGTCTGCGCGCCGGCACAGATCTGTTTGCTGTATATGGGGTGGAGGAACAGATGCAAAAAGCCCTCCGCCGCAGGGTGTGGCTTAAAAGCGGCGGTTACATCGTGTTCGACCAGACGGAGGCTTTAACGGTGGTGGATGTGAACACCGGCAAATTCGTGGGAAACAGCAACCTGGAAGAAACCGTGCTTACCGCTAACCTGGAAGCGGTAACGGAGATAGCCCGCCAGCTGCGTCTGCGAAATACCGGCGGTATAATCATAATAGATTTTATAAATATGGAGCAAGAGCATCACAGGCAAATGCTGGTAGACGCGCTTGACGAAGAGTTAAAAAAAGACCGTACCCGCGTTACTATGATGGGCATGACCAACCTGGGTCTGGTGGAACTTACGCGCAAAAAGATAGGGCACGAGCTTTCCTACAGTCTGGAGGAAGAATGCCCCTATTGCAGAGGCAAGGGCCGGGTATTGCGCTTTGATATAGCGGCGCGGCGGCTTTTGCAGGAGATAGAGCATATTGCGCAAAACAGCTCCACCCATACTATACAGGTAATGGCGGCCGGTGGTGTGGCCGCGGCTTTGCTGGGGCCGGAGGGATATTTTTTAAGCCAGTTAGAGCAGCGGCTGGGCAAGCGCATACGCCTGGTCGTAGAGGATAACCGCCGCCCGGAGGAAAGCACCGTAAGAGCGGTATTTGAAGATTGATTTTTTTGTATTTGAAGATCGATTTTTGTGCTTGACAAAGCCCGCGCTTCCGTGATATTATTCATCTGTTGTCATACCGCACCGGTAAGGTCAGCTAAAGAGCGGGAAACCGCCGCCTTGGCCGGGCGAGTCTATTAAGTAGGGGAGGTGCAACATTTGTTTGCGATCATCGAAACAGGCGGCAAGCAGTACAGGGTGGCCGAAGGCGACGTCATTAGGGTGGAACTGCTGAAGGCCGAGCCGGAAAGCACGTTGGAAATAGATAAGGTTGTGGCCGTACACGACGGCGAAAATCTTACCGCCGGTACGCCTTATGTGGAAAACGCCAAGGTAAGCTGTACGGTGCTGGAACATGGCAAGGCCAAAAAGGTCATAGTGTTCAAGTATAAGCCAAAAAAGAATGTACGCGTCAAGAACGGGCATCGTCAGCCGTTCACCAAATTACAGATAGAAAAGATCATGGCTTAAAGGCCGGGTCTGCGCAGTTAGGTTATCCACTATAAAGGAGGTGGGATGTGTGGCTCATAAGAAAGCAGGCGGAAGTTCCCGCAACGGACGCGATTCCGCGGCGCAGCGGCTGGGCTTAAAGCGCGGCGATGGACAGCTCGTAACCGCGGGCAGCATTATCGTGCGCCAGCGCGGCACGCGTTTTCATCCCGGCAATAATGTGGGCATAGGTAAGGATGATACCTTATTTGCCACCATAACCGGCCGGGTGCGCTTCGAGCGCAAGGATAGAACACGCAAGCAAGTCAGCGTATACGCCGACGAAGCGGTATAGCGGTAAGAACCTACCATAAGAAAAAAGGCAGTGTTTCACGTGAAACAATAATGTTTCACGTGAAACACTGCCTTTTTGAATATTTTATGTTATATCAGGGGCTTGTCATCTATCTATCCATTGTACAATAACATAGATTTTTGCGGTTATTTCTGTTGTTCCGTTGTCATACCCGGCGCTAATA
Organism: Clostridiales bacterium; assembly: GCA_009782975.1. Next base: position 1,216 of record WRIA01000089.1, on the reverse strand, counting down.
ATTGTTATATTATCCTCCCAATCAATCTCCTCATTCGCGGCGGCAGTTATTAATCCATATTCATCTATTGCCGCTACCGAGGTATTGGAAGAGCTCCAAGTTACTGATTCGGTAATGTCCGAACCGTAAATACCCAGCGGGTCTGTATACGCGCATACCTGAGCAGTGGAAGATGGAAGCATTGCTGCCAACTCATACAGTTCATCGTCGTATTCATCATAATATGCCCCACATCCCCAGGTTATAGGAAAACTGACTCCGTCAATATCTATGAAGATTTGCTCTATGGCAGTATTCAAGGAATCAAGCGCCGCGTAGACGTTCAGCCGCCCATTACTGAGCACCAGACCGTTCAGTTCTGCGCTGTAATCCACCGTGTTTATGATAGCCGCCTTGATTTCCGCCGCGCTTAAATTTGGCTCCGCCGCTTGCAAGAGCGCCGCCGCCCCCGCTACATGGGCCGCCGCCATGGAAGTTCCGGCCCAGGCTTCATAGCCCGGTTCGGTATACCATTCCTGCTCCATATCCCACAGCCAATAATCCACCGTACTCAGGATATCGCTGCCCGGTGCGGCTAAATCTACCGATGCCGCGCCGTAGCCGGAGAAGGCGGTGAGTTGATCCGCCGGGTCGGAGGCGGCTACCGCCAGGATATTGGCGCAGCCGAAGGCTGCCGGGTAAAATGCCTCATAAGGGTCGTCATTATCGTTACTGCCATTACCAGCCGCCGCCACGATCAGCCCGCTATAGGCTTCCACGGCGTCCCGCATGGCCTGGAAATTACCGCTGCCGTACCAGCCGCCGCTTATGTTGAGAATGGGGATTTCCAGGCATTCGGCATAGGCCAAGGCCGCGATCAGCTCCGCCTCGCTGCCATTGCCCCCGCCATCCCAGATTTTCAGCGGTATCAGCGTTACATCCCAATTGACCCCGATAACGCCTTCGCCGTTATCTCCCGTAGCGCCGATGATACCCGACACGTGAGTACCGTGACCGTAATCGTCGAGGGGGTCTGGAGTATCGTACCACCAGTAGGGGTTGTTGTTGAGGAAGTTATATCCCAATGATTCTGCGGCGTTAGCCGCCAGGGCGGGGTGGTTATAATCCAGCCCGCTATCCAGCACGCCCACCAGAACATTATGGCTGCCGGTCGTTATACTCCAGGCCACATCCGCCTGGATTTGCGCCATGCCCCAGAGGTTTTCCAGGTCCGGGG
>WRIA01000088.1 GCA_009782975.1 Clostridiales bacterium | reverse complement strand
ATATTCCACTGCTTTAGGTGTTATTTTCTCCCCCGGCGCAAGAATAGGTATGCCGGGCGGATAGCACATAACCAACTCCCCGCAGATACGCCCCACGCTTTTTTTTAGGGGCAGGGAAATTTTTTCTTCGTAATATGCTTCTTTGGGGCTGACGCAAAGCGGAACCACCGGCATGGGTCTTACGAAAAGAGAGCTTTGGGGGCGGCAAAAGCGGCGGGCTATCTCCGCCAAAGCGCCTACCAAACGCTCCAGATCCTGCTGGCGGTCGCCCACGGATATATAGGCCAGAATATTTGATACATCGCCGAACTCTACCTGTATATCGTATTCATCACGCAGCAGGTCATATACCTCCATGCCGGAAAGACCGGTGCCCATGGTAGCCACGGCCAGTTTGGTGGCATCGAAATCGTAAATGGCCGCGGCATCCGTAAGCTCCCGCCCGTAGGCATAGTAGCCGCCCAGCCTGTTTATTTCCTCCCGGGCGTAATCGGCCAGGCCCAGCACATGGGAAAAGATATGCCGCCCGCGCAAAGCAAGATTTTTGCGGGAGATATCCAGGCTGGCCAGCAGCAGATAGGAGGCGCTGGTGCTTTGGGTAAGGTTGATGGTCTGGCGCAGGGCCTCCGCGTCGATATCCGGGCCGGAAAGCAAAAAGGAGCTTTGGGTAAGGGAACCGCCGGATTTGTGCATACTTACAGCGGAAAGATCCGCCCCCGCGGCCATGGCCGGCTTTGGCAGATCCGCGCCAAAATAAAGGTGCGCGCCGTGAGCCTCGTCTACCAAAAGCAGCATACCATTACGGTGAGCCAATTCGCCTATACTGCTAAGATCGGAGCAAATACCGTAATAGCTGGGGGAGGTCACGAAAACGGCCTTGGCCTCCGGGTTGGAGGCTATGGCCTGCTCCAGTTCCTTAAGGGGCAAAGAAAGGGAGATATGCAACTTTTCGTGTACCGGTTGGGGCAGGTAAACCGGTATGGCCCCGGAAAGCACCAGGGCGTTTATCACGCTTTTATGCACATTGCGGGAAAGTATTATCTTATCCCCAGGCTTGCAGGCGAACAGTATCATGTTCTGCACGGCGGAGGTAGTGCCGTTGACGATAAAAAAGGCATGGCCCGCGCCGAAGGCCGCCGCGGCCAGTTCCTCCGCCTCGCGGATAACGGAAACGGGATGAGCCAGGTTATCCAGGGGCTTCATGGAATTAACATCCGTTTCCATACAGCGCAAGCCCAAAAACTGCGTCAGCTCCGCGTTGCCCTTACCGCGTTTATGCCCGGGCACATCAAAGGGCACCACGCGCATACTTTTTAAATTTTCCAACGCCTCCTTTATGGGGGCGCGCTCTTGTTCAAAAATTTTCAATTTAAAACTCCCAAACTAAACTTTTGCGGCTTGCAGATTAAAATGTATGACCGCTTTTAATATTCACTGTTAAGCGGTTATTTCCTGCACCGTTCTTTATCCAAAATATCTTCCGCTATTCTGGCAGGTGTCGAATTTTTGAACAAAAGTGTCAGATTTTTAAACAAAGGTGCCGGATCTTTGAACAGTTTTTTCGTGTTTGATAAAAATTTTCCAATCGATTTGATGAAAAGTGTAGAAATCTTAACAAAGTGTCTAAAATCCGACACCTGTTCCGGCCTCTTACGGCTGCATTGACAACGGTTTTTATGCGTGTTATAATGTAGATGTTATTAACGGCGCGTTGCGGTGTGCGGCGCATCCACTCCGGCCCGCGCCGGTATAACGGAACTCTCGGCAGAACTTTTTTATAAGGAGGGGTTCGATTAGTGGCTATTATTTCCAGTATTACAAATTTCCTTAACGACATCATTTGGGGTCCTTGGTTCATTTGGTCTTTTCTTGTTGTTGGTCTGTACTTTTCTATCCGTACCAAATTCCTGCAAGTCCGTTTGATAAAGCCTATGGTAAGGCTGTTGCTGAGGATGGAAAAATCCGATAAGGGCATTTCCTCCTTCCAGGCATTGTGTACCGCCCTGGCAGGCCGTATCGGTACCGGTAACATAGCCGGTGTGGCCACGGCTATCTTCTACGGCGGCCCCGGAGCCTTGTTCTGGATGTGGATGAGCGCCTTTTTGGGCGCGTCCACCGCTTTTATGGAATCGGCTCTGGCCCAGTTGTACAAGATAGAGCTGGATGGCCAGTACCGCGGCGGCCCGGCCTATTTCATCTTCTATGGCTTAAAGGTACCGTGGTATGCCATGTTCTTCTCACTTTCCACCTTGGTGGCCTGCGGCTTGTTCCTCCCCGGCGTACAGGCTAACTCCATAGCCGGCGCTTTTGAAAACGCCTGGGGCATCAGCCCCTGGATAACCGGAGGGATAGTTGCTGTCGTGCTGGGCCTGATCATATTCGGCGGCATCAAGCGCATAGCTTCCGCGGCGGAAATGATCGTTCCTTTCATGTCCATCATCTACATCCTGATGGCTCTTATCGTGATAATACTCAAGATAGGCGAATTGCCCCGCGTAATCGGCCTGGTATTCTCCAGCGCATTTGGGGCCAACGCCATGTTCGGTGGCTTGCTGGGTATCGCTGTTTCCTGGGGCGTTAAGCGCGGCATCTACTCCAACGAGGCAGGCCAGGGCTCTCAGCCCCATGCCGCCGGTGCCGCCGAGGTTTCCCACCCGGCAAAGCAAGGCTTGGTACAGGCGTTCTCCGTTTATATCGACACACTGTTCGTTTGCACCGCCACCGGCTTTATGATCCTGATGACCGGCGCGTTCAATACTATAGGAGTTTACGGCGCCGGTGGCAGCATAAAGGGCGCCGAAGGCGCTACCTTTATTTACGAGGGGCTGCCTGAACTGGCTCAAAGCGGCACCATAGGCCCGCAGTTCACCCAGGCCGGCGTAAGCGCGCTTTTCCCTAGCTTCGGCGCTTCCTTTGTTGCCGTCTGCTTGGCCTTGTTCGCTTTCACCACCATCATGTCCTACTATTATCAGGCGGAATCCAACTTTGCTTACATCTTCCGCGAAAAACAAAGCACCACCCGTAAGATGGTCACGCTGATACTGCGTTTGTGCATGGTTATCGTGGTATTCCTTTGCTCCAGCATAGAAGCGCCCCAGGCTTGGGATCTGGGGGATGTGGGCGTGGGCTTGATGGCCTGGCTCAACGTTATCGCCTTGCTTACTCCGACCATGCAAAAGAGGGGCCTTACCTTGCTTAAGGACTACGAAAAGAAAGCCAAGGAGGGCAAAGATCCCATATTCGATCCGGCGGAGTATCCGGATTGGGATAACCTTGATATCTGGAAGACCATCCATGCCGAATACAAGGTAAAATACAATCAATAATAGTTTGTTTATTTGATGCGCAGCAAGAGGGGGAGCCGGAAGGCTTCCCCTTTTTGCCCGCCGCGGTTAGGAGATAAACTATGGAAGCTATAATTATAGCCGTATTATCGGTATTATGCCTGCTGGCATCTTTAAACTTGATTTTAAGCCTTAAAAAAAAGGACGCAGACGGCCCGGAAGCAGAGCTTTTTAGGCGTCTTTACGCGCTTGAGGCGGTACTGGGAAAGTTAGACGCCCTGCTGCGGGCAGAGTTTTCCCTTAACCGCGAGGAAAGCGCTAAAGCCTTCCGGGAGAGCAGGGGAGAATTGACAAATTCCGTTGCGGCCCTTGGAGATACGCTCTCCAAAACTATATCCGCCTTATCCGCCGGGCAGGCGCGGCAATTCGAGCTGTTTGCCAGGCAGCAGGAAAGCATAAAACTGGCAATAGATACCCAGCTGAAAGAGATGCGGGAGGAAAGCGTTAAGGCCCTTACAGAGATGCGCAAGACCGTGGACGAAAACCTGAAAGAAACGGTGGAAAAGCGCTTCAACGATTCCTTCAGGCTTATCAGCGAGCGGTTGGAACAGGTGCATAAAGGGCTGGGAGAAATGCAGCAGCTGGCCTCCGGGGTGGGCGACTTAAAGCGGGTGCTTACAAATGTCAAAACCAAAGGAACCTTAGGAGAGATACAGCTTGGCGCGATTCTGGCGCAGATACTTTCCCCCGGCCAGTATGAAGCGCAAAGATCTGTAAAAAGCGGCAGCCAGGAACGGGTGGATTATGTTATAAAGCTGCCGGATAAAAACAGTTTGGATAAAACTTTGCTGCTGCCCATAGATTCCAAATTCCCCACAGAGGATTATCAGCGCCTGCTGGACGCCTACGACAGCGGC
>WRIA01000087.1 GCA_009782975.1 Clostridiales bacterium | reverse complement strand
TAGAGATAGATGTGGCGGAGTTGGGCGTGGATATGCTAACTTATTCCTCCCATAAAATAAATGGCCCAAAAGGAGTGGGCGCACTTTACCGTCGCGGCGGGCTTAACTTGCAAAGGCAGGTCCATGGCGGTGGACAGGAAAGAGAGCTGCGCTCCGGTACGGAAAATTTACCCGGCATAGTGGGCTTTGGCGTAGCGGCGGCCTGTACCCGCGCTGCCTGGCGGGAGGAAGCGGCACGATTGCGCGGCCTGCGCGATATGTTTGTGGGCGAGGCGTTGCGCGCCATACCGGCCAGCCGCCTTAACGGACACCCCACAGAGCGCCTTCCTCATAACGCCAATTTAAGCTTCGATTATATTGAGGGTGAGGCGCTGCTGTTGCATCTGGATATGCAGGGCATAGCCGCATCCTCCGGCTCGGCCTGTTCCTCCGGCTCCCTAAGCCCGTCTCATGTTCTGCGGGCTATGGGTTTAAGCGATAACTGGCTGCACAGTGCCATACGTTTTTCTTTGGGGCATGGTGTGTATAAGGAACAGCTTCTTTATGTGCTGGATGTTTTGCGGGATAAAGTGGCCTTGTTGCGCAAAGCCAGCCCCTTTTATAAAGAAGATCAGTTTTAAAACAGCAGAGGTAACTGTTGATGCAGCAAGCGTCGTATTTTCCAGATAATAGGGGCACATACTACGATCTTAAGTGCGTCTATGGCTAAAAAGGGAAGGGCCGCAACCATAAAAGCCTGGGTGGGGCTTATTTGCAAAACCAAAGCGCAATGCAGCGTTCCAACTGTAAAATAGCAGGGCATAGTGGTAAGCGCCGCAAAATACACGCGCCGCATTGACGTATCAGCACCCTTGTTTAGCAGGGAAGAAGCCAGCCAGGCCGCAGGGATGAAGCCGTACAGAAAGCCCCCGCTTGGCCCTGCTAATATGCCCAGACCTCCGCGCCCTCCGGAAAACACCGGCAAGCCGGTCAGCCCCAGTAATATATAGACCATTATGGCCAAAACAGCATTTTTGCGCGGCAGCAGCAGGGCGGCGGCTATAACGCCCGCTGTTTGCAGGGTAAAAGGCACCGGGCCTAGCGGTACTGCTATTTGCGCTAATAATGTCAGCAATGCTGCCATAAGGGCCACAGATGTAAGCCCGTGTATATCGGGTTTGCTTTTTTGTAATACGGCAACGGTATTTTCTTTGTGGCGCAGGTTCAAAGTATTTCCTCCGATTATTATATTTTACTGCTTGTGGATTTTTTATGCCTTATACCGGCTATCTTAAAATTTTTGTTATATATCCAGCCAGATATCCCCGCCGGTAATGGTTTTTAGCTTTCCTTCGTGTTCCGCCAGCAGATAGCCGTTTTCGTCCAGCCCGCGCGCTATGGCATAGTATTCCTCCCGCGCATTGCTTACCCGTACCCGTTGCCCCAGGCTTAAGGCATAGTTTAGCCATAGTTCGCGTATAGGCGCAAAACCGCGCTCCAACAGAGTTTGATACAGCCGGTACAGTTCATCCAGCAGAGCGGCGGCTATGGGCGCGCGCGGCAGTATCTGCCCGCCCAGCATATACAGGGAGGTAGCGCAGTCATTAAGATCCGGCGGAAAGCAAGGTGTATTTATGTTAAGCCCCAAGCCGGTCACCAGCCATTGCACACTGTCCATATCCGCGCACATCTCGCTTTTGATGCCGCACAGCTTGCGCCCGTCTAAGGCAAGCACGTCGTTGGGCCATTTTATGCCGCAGGCAAATCCCATTTTATCCAAAACCAGCGCCGTGGCGCAGGCGGTAAGCAGCGTCATGGTCTGTGCCAGTTGCGCCGATAGGGGAGGCCGCAGCAAAAAGGACATCCACAGACCGCTTTTAGCCGGGGAAAACCAGGAGCGGCTCAAACGGCCTTCCCCGGCCTGCTGCGCTTCCGCTATCAGCACTGTTCCGTGAGGCGCGCCTTTTGTAGCCAGTTCCCGCAGCACGGTGGTGGTGGAGGGCAGCTCCCGGTAATAATGTATTTGCCAGCAGGCCGCCTTTTTTTGCAAAAAGCAGCCTATCTCCGCCGCGCTTAAACTATCCGCCGCCGCAAGAAAGCTATAGCCCCGGCGCGGTGCGGCTTTTATGGCATAACCTTCCTCCCGCAGGGCCTTTATATGTTTGGCTACGGCGGCGCGGCTTATGCCCAGGCGTTTAGAAAGGGCTTCCCCGGATATTTCGGCGCTTTCCCGCAGCGTTTGTAATATCTGCTCGCGTATTGTCAACCACATCCTTATTTAGGTTTACAAAAACTATGGCTTATTATAGCACGGGCCGCGCAGGCAGTCAAGTAAAAATACTTATAAATTGCAATATGGTTTACGGTTACAGTTTATAAAGTTTTACTTGCCATTTTTCCGTTTATAATATATTATTACTGTGTGATATAAGGCAATATTTGTTGCTAAATGCAACCGAAATGTGACCGAAATATGATATGCTAAAAATATATAAAAATTCTTGAAGAAAATGCTTTTGTCATACTATCTACATTGCTTGTTTAATAAAATGTATAATTTAAGGCCCGGGAAAATATTTAGAAACCTGAATATTTTATTTAGATATCTAAATAAAATGTTTACAAACCTAAATATTTTACTTATTGTTTGCGTAACAATGATCCGGCGATAATTCTACATTAATTACCCCTAATTTGCGTTGTTTTTTATCGCTTTATTTTGCTTCGGAATTACGCGTTAAATTTCAAGGAGGTGTTTAGCATGAAAACGAAAAAATCTAAAAGCTCTTTTAACGTAAAACTAAGATCGGTTCTGGCAGCTTGCCTTACTTTGCTGCTGACCTTGGCTGCCGGTTCCTTGCCTGTGCTTGTAAGCGCGGACGGAGAGCCTGTAGGCGATGTTATCTTCAATTATCCCTACAACGGTCTGGAACCGCCTACGACGGTTGAAAATATTTTTTGGAACTATCGCGTTGATCATAACAGCGGTTTATTTGGCGGCTACGAACAGGCCTATACAGAGGAAAGATCCTTCGATGAGAACGATGGCGAAGCGACGCCAGATCATGTTGTGCCCAAGGACAGCCGCCTTTCCTTTTACGGCTACGGCATACGGTCTTACATGGATTATGTCTTTACGGAGGGGGATTATCAGGATATACGCGGAGCCTCCTTTATAATGCGCCCGTCGGATATGTGGTTTCATACCTTCTCGGAGACGGGCTTTTTGTTCAACGGCACAATGGGGAAAGATACCGCTGGCAATACCTGTTACACGGGTTATGCGCTGATACTTTCCTGCGGCAATACGGCGGGTATGCAGGAGCATGACGAAAACGCGCCCAATACCGCCGCGTTGCGCCTTTTTTACATGGAAAACGAGCTGTGGAACACGGAAAATTTCCGCCCCGGCAGCGTTGCCACCACCCGTACGCTTATAGCAACCTTTAAGACAGGCATAAACGATCACGACAGCACCCCTTACAGGGTAAGCGTGGAGATAGACCCGGCCAGTAGGGCTTTTAAGATATATCTGGACGGCGGCATGGTGGCAAATATACCGGTGGTTGCCGGGGGCGGCGACGGCCTGGGCTTTTATACCGGGTATTACTCCCATAATTGTGATATCCTTACCATTATCCGTTACGAGGATATGGTGCTTAGCCTGGAGCTTTTGCCGGAAACGCCGCAAAAGGCTGTCGTAAACTTTTTTGATGAAAACGGGGTTCCTATACGCGAACCGGAGACCGCGGAGGGCATATACAAGCAACCTTACAGGATAGAGCAGCCCAAAAAGATCACGGTAGGAGAAGAAACCTACTGGCTTTCAAGCAACAGCGTAACTGGCTCCTCGCTTAATGATATACGGCTGCAATACAATAAAGATAACGAGGATAACATTACTGACCTGTATTACAAAAGCAGGTCGGTACTGGTAAACGATGCGGAATCGCTGCCGCCGGAAAAGCATGCCAGGGTAGGGGGCAGTTGGCAGGACGGTACGGAAAGCGACCCCGTTGTTGTGACGGCGGGCAGCGAGATAGAGTACAGCATTATGGTATATGACGCGCCCGAGCGCGTGGCCATGGTAAGGCTGGATTGGATAAATGACCCCATAAGCGGCACGCCGGTAATATCCAGAGGCGCTGTTAAGACCATAACATTTGTGGATTTGCAGGAAAACCTGGAATACCCGGCGCAGTTGGGTGATGATTGGGCAGGCAAAACGATAAAAGCAGCCTGGGATGTTACGGAGGATGACGATAATATCAACCCGG
>WRIA01000086.1 GCA_009782975.1 Clostridiales bacterium | reverse complement strand
GAGGGGCCTCTTCGGCGGCGGCTTCCTGAGGCTTATCGGAAAGGGTAGTAAGCTGATTCATTGCCTTTACCAGCAGGAAAACGACGAAAGCCATGATTACAAAATTGATCACGCTTGTGATGAAGGCGCCGTATTTCAGGCTGGCGCCCAATATCTGCAGTTCCAGCCCATCGAAGTTCTGGCCGGTAAAAAGGCCGATGACGGGGGAGATGATGTTTTCGGTGAGCGAACTGACGACAGCCCCAAAGGCCCCACCGATGATGACGCCCACCGCCAGGTTCATTACATTGCCCCTGAAGATAAAATCCTTGAATTCCTGCATAAATTTTTTCATGCCGCCTATCATCCTTTCGCTGTTATCGATATCAGTTTAAAGTATATCATACCGGCCCCCCATAGACAACTGTTTAAAACATAAAACCTTCCCACCGGCACAAAACGGCCTTATTTTCAAAAAACTTGGGAAGTATCTTTAAAATTTTCAGTAGCAAACGCGGCAGCATTTGTGATATAATAGCTGCACAGGCCGGAATCTAAGATTTCGTAGCCTGAGCGCCTATTTTATAACTGCGCATTTACCGCATGTAAATGCCAGTAATAAACGGGGCAGCGTTTATGCTATAATAGCTGCACAGGCCGGAATCTAAGATTTTTCGGCAAATGCCGTAGGTTTTTGCCGTGATGCCCCGCAACTGATAACCGAAAACTGAAGGCTGAAAACTGATAACTGACGGCTGCTCCGGAGGGCGTATATGAGTAAAGATTTGATAACAGAGGCGCAGCGGGCGCGGCAGCGGGCCTATGCCCCTTATTCCGGCATAACGGTGGGCGCTGCCCTGCTGGCCGCTTCCGGCATTGTTTACCAGGGCGCCAATATAGAAAACGCCGCTTATGCCGGTATCTGCGCCGAACGCGCGGCTTTTGTAAGCGCCCTATTAGCCGGGGAGCGGGAGTTTACGGCCATTGCCGTAAGCGGCGGGCCCGCCGCCGCACCCGCAACGGAATACTTTTATCCCTGCGGGGTTTGCCGTCAGTGGATGGCGGAATTCTGCGCCCCGGATTTTTTGGTTATAGCGGCTGTAAGCGCGGAGGATTTTAAGGAAGCGGCACTTTCTAAACTGCTGCCTTTAAGTTTTGGCCCCGGACATCTTAAAAAATAAAAAAGCGCCGCCGGCCTAAAGGTATGTACAAATATATATAGTAATACTATAATATAGCGGCAGGCTAAAAAAGGAAAGGCAGGCGAAAGCGATGCGTAATATACGCATTATGATAATAGACGATTCCATAATGTTCAGGGAGTTCCTCTCCCGCGCTTTGGCCGGGGTGCCGTCTTTGGAGGTCGTTGGTACTTTTGCCGACCCCCTTAAGGCTATGGAGCAGATAGGCCCGCTTAAGCCGGATGTGCTGGCGGTGGATATGGAAATGCCCAAAATGCGCGGGGACGAGTTTCTTCGCACCGTGCTGCCTAAATATCCCGGTGTAAACGCCGTGGTAATAAGCGCCCTTTCCAACAATGTATTTAACGCCATGCACGCGGGCGCCGTGGATTTTGTGGGCAAACCGGGCTCCAGCCCCGGCTACGAAAAAGAACAGTTTATAGAGGATGTTATAGAAAAAATAAAAATAGCGGCGGCGGCCAGCCTTAAAAGACCGGCAACTGCCCCTATTGCGGCGCCGTCGTGCAGGCTGGACCTGGTAAAAGCCAAGCAGACCAGCCTTATTGCCATAGGAGCTTCCACCGGCGGCACGGAGGCCATAATAGAGGTCATAAAAGATTTTCCCGCTAATACGCCGGGCGTGGTGATAGTGCAGCATATGCCGCCGGTATTCACGCGGTTGTACGCGGAAAGGCTGGATAAGTTTATGGCCATGCATGTGCGGGAAGCCAAAAACGGGGATAGGGTAGAGCGCGGCACGGTGCTTGTAGCGCCCGGAGGCGACCAGCAGCTGCGCGTGCGTGGCGACGCGCGGGGCTATTTTATAAACCTTAACACCGAACCAAAGGTAAACAGCCATTGCCCCTCGGTGGACGTTATGTTTGAATCCGTTGCCCAGGCGGCCGGGCCCAACGCGGTGGGCGTGATACTTACCGGCATGGGGGCGGACGGCGCGCGCTGTCTGCGGCAGATGCGGGATAAAGGGGCGCATACCATTGGTCAGGATCAGGAATCCTGCGTGGTTTACGGTATGCCCAAGGTGGCCTACGATATGGGCGGCGTGGCGGAACAACTGCCCCTTTCGGCTATTGGCCCGGCGGTGCTGCGGCGTTTCAGCAGATGATTTAAGGCGAACAATCAAATAACATTTACAAGTTACAAGAGGGCCGTTTAGTGGCCGGAACACTATAGTAAATATTCGCATTCCTAAACAAAATGTTTAACTTCGCAAACAAAATGTTTAACTTCGCGAATATTTTTGCACAAAAAACTGATTGCCGCTACCGAAGGCTATTCGGGAATACGAAGCTGTATAGCAGCACTTTGGGTGGTAAATATGAAAATATTGAACTGCAACTACGAAATGTATAACCCCGCAATAGTCTCCAGCGAAAACTGCTATGTTACAGACGAGACGGGCAAAAAGTATGTGGATTTTGAAGCCGGTGTGTGGTGCGTTTCCTTAGGGCATAAAAACAGGCGTATAAACCAGGCCATAACGGATCAGATGGATATTATAAGCCATACCGGCTACAGATATTCAACTAAGATAGTTGAAAAAGCGGCGGAAAAGGTCTTGGGTCTGGTTGGTTTGCCGGAGGGTAAATGTGTTTTTCTCAGCAGCGGCAGCGAGGCCGTTGAATTTGGCGTTCTTGCCGCAAAAAGAATAACGGAAAAACCGTATTTTCTTTGTTTAAGCAATTATTATCTATCGGCTTACGGTGTATCCGCAAACCGGAACGACGGGCAATGGATATCGCTGGATCTTTCCGAATATAATGGGGATATAGCCGGTTTTTTGCAAGACGTTCCCTTTAACAAAACAGGCGTTTTTGTTTTTGAGCCGGGCAATGCTTCGGGCACGGTAAAATTGCCCCCTAAGGATCTTATAAAGGAAATAGAAAACAGAATAAAGGATAACGGCGGGCTTATCGTTGTGGATGAAGTGACCACGGGTACCGGGCGCACCGGAAAGTGGTTCGGCTTTCAGCATTACGGAATACGCCCCGATATAGTTTCTGTGGGAAAGGGCATAGGGAACGGCTACCCGGTAAGCGTTGTTGCGCTTTCGGAACAAGTAGCCTATATATTGGAAAAAACAGGTTTTAAATATGCCCAATCCCATCAAAACGATCCTTTAGGCTGTGCCGTGGTAAGCGAGGTCGTTTCCGTTATAGAAAGCGAAAACCTTATACAAAGATCGGCCCAAACAGGCGCTGTACTTTACCGCGAGCTTAAAACTGTAGCGGAAAAATTTAACTGTGTTAAAGAAATACGCGGTCTGGGGCTTATGTTTGTTATGGAATTTAAGCAAAATAAAAATATCCCGTTATCAAATATCCACAAAGAGCTATTTGACCTGGGATATATAACAGGTGTAAATATTCCCGCCAACCTGCTGAGATTTTATCCGCCGCTTACCGTAGAAGAAGCCCATATAAGAGATATGGCCAGCGCGCTGGGGGCCGTTTTGCAAAGATATTGAGGCCGCCCGCTATTTGGCGTATATACGCCCCACTATGTAACGCGTTAGGGCCAAAGGTAAAAACTTTTGCAACAGGCTGAACAGCTTGTATTTGCCGCCAATGGTATAAAACAGCCGCGGCCTTTTTTTTAGGGCTATGGCCGCTATGCGCCACGCCACATATACGGTCTCCATGCCGGTTCTTTCGTCATGCTCCATCACGGCTAAAGAGCGCGCGGCCCTTGCGCCGTATACGCTGTCCTGCGCGGCGGTTTTTTCCCGCGCGGCGGTAAAGGCGCTTTGGGCGTCCCCCGGCAGCGCCGCCGCTATACTAACGCCAAAGGGCTTTATCTCCTGCGCCAGACCCAGTGTCAGCGCGTTTAACGCGGCCTTGGAGGCGCTGTAGTAAGCCTGAAAGGGCAGGGGTATGGTACCCGCCACGGAGCTTACCACTATTATACGGCCGCGGCTTTCCCTTAAAGCGGGCAAGGCATATTTTACGCAGGCGCAAACGCCGAAAAAATTTACCTTTAATTGCCGTTCGGCCTGCTCTATATCGGTGTCCTCTACGGCCCCGGCTATGCCGAAGCCCGCATTGCATATAAGCAGATCCAACCGCCCTTCGGCCTGCCATATGCGTTCAAAG
>WRIA01000085.1 GCA_009782975.1 Clostridiales bacterium | reverse complement strand
CGCAAAGCGCAATGTTCTTTTGGCGCACTTATTTGTTACCGGCGCGGCGCGTTGTGAATCGGAGGAGCTGAATGTTGGCGGCGCGGATAACGTGGAGGCCGGTATTTTTGCCCCTTTCGACTATGTGGCTATGGGGCATTTGCACGGAGCGCAGAATGCCGGCAAAGATACCATACGTTATTGCGGCAGCCCGCTTAAATACTCGTTTTCGGAAACGGCGCACAAAAAATCCGTTTCTATAGTGGAACTTGCCCAAAAAGGCAGTATAACAGTTAAAGAGATACCCCTTGTACCCAAGCGGGATATGCGCGAGATACGCGGTAAATATCTTGAAGTAGCGTCGCGGGAGTTTTACCGGTATCAGAATACCGGCGATTATTTAAGGGTAACGCTTACCGACGAAGATGACCAGCCGGATGCGATCAAAAAACTGCGCGTTATCTACCCTAACATTATGAAGCTGGATTACGACAATAAACGCACAAGAACAAAAAGCAGTGTGGCCGGGACCGCCGGTGTTAGCCGTTTTACGCCTTTACAGTTGTTCGAAATGTTGTTTAAAGAGCAGAACGGGCAAGCGTTTTCCGAAATACAGAAGGACTTTCTGGATGATTTGATAGGGCAGGTATGGGGGGCCGGGCAATGAGGCCGCTAAAACTTACTGTTTCCGCCTTTGGGCCGTACGAGGATAAAACCGAAATAGATTTCAAAAAGCTGGGCACAGGCGGTTTGTACCTTATAACCGGCGATACCGGCGCGGGCAAGACCACTATCTTCGACGCCATAACCTTTGCCCTTTACGGCGAACCAAGCGGTACCGTACGGGAAGTTGCCATGCTAAGGAGCAAAGGCGCGGAACCGGAAACAGATACCTTTGTGGAGCTTGCTTTTGATTATTGCGGTAAAGAGTACCTTATAAACAGAAACCCCGAATATCAGCGTTATAAAAAGCGCGGAGATGGTCTTACCAGCCAAAAAGCAGACGCCGTGCTAAAGTATCCTAACGGGCGGCTTATTACGGGCAGCCCGCAGGTAACCAGCGCCGTAAAAGAGCTTATAGGCCTTGACCGCAATCAGTTTACGCAGATAGCTATGATAGCCCAGGGTGATTTTTTAAAGATACTTGTGGCGCCCACAAAGGAACGCCAGGAGATATTCCGGCAGATTTTTTGTACCGGGAATTTTGAGACCCTGCAAAACCGGATTAAAACAGAATCGGCAGAGCTGAAGAACAGGTATGACGAATTGAACAGGAGCGTTAAGCAGTATATATCCGGGATTATCTGCGGGCCGGATGATGTTCTGGAAATAGAGCTGCGCAAAGCAAAAGAGGGAACGCTTACTACGCCAGAACTTGTTGAGCTGCTGCAAAAGCTTTTAGCCGGGGATGAGGATAAGCTTGCCGCCGCAAAAAAAGCCCTTAAAAAAACGGAGACGGAGATTTCCGCCATAGATAAATCTTTGGGCAAGGCGGAGCAGGATAATAATGCCCGCGCGGAATTGGAAAAGGCCAAAGCCGAGCGTAGGGAAGTATCCGGGCAGCTTGCAGAGTTGCGGCGAAGCTACGAGGAAGCGGCTGCAAAGCAACCGGAAATAGACCGCCTTACCGGTCAAATAGCAAAAGAACGGGCGGAGCTGCCGCAATATGACGAATTTGACCAAACAGAAAAAACGTTAAAGGATAAAGAGCAGGAGCTTAGTAACAAATCAGAGCTGATTATTTCTTTATCAAAGCAGGAAACAGCAAAAAAAGAAAAACAAGCTGAAATAGAAAAAGAGCTTGTATCCCTTAAGGATACCACGGCTGCCAAAATGGGATCGCAGGCGGAAAAAGCCGCCGCTATGTACAGATACAGGGAGTTGGAAGCGTTTAGCGCCCTTATGGTAGCGGAAGATGAACTTAAATTACGCTTTAGGGCGGCGCAAGCGGACTATAATAACAAGAGTAGCGAAGCTAATAAAGCTATTTCCGCCTATACCGCGCTTAATAAGGCTTTTCTTGACGCGCAGGCGGGTATCCTTGCGCAAAAGCTTACCGGCGGCCGGCCATGCCCCGTTTGCGGCTCTACGGAGCATCCTTTGCCGGCACAAATAACCGGCAGCGCGCCAACAGAAAAAGAGGTATCGGCGGCAAAGCAAGCGTCGGATAAAGCGCAAAAGGAAAGCGAGCTTTTAAGCGGCACGGCAGGCGGTTTAAGGGCGCAGTGCGAGGATAAAACAGCGGAAATAGAAAAAGCCGCCCTTGCTTTGTTTGGCAGCAGGCCCGAAGCTTTGGCAAAAACGCTGGCAAAAGAGCTGGCGGCGGTAAAAGAGCAAGTTTATAAGCTTACCGCGAAAATAAAAGTGGAGGAACAAAAAGAGCAACGCAAACTGGAGATAGAGGAAAACCTGCCAGCTTTAGCCGATGCCATAGCCAAATTGGTTTTTAGCAAAGTGGAAAACGATAAAGCCATTGCCGCTTTGGATGCCGAGCTTAAGGCTTTAAGGGCTGCGTCGTATAAACTTGCAGGATACCTGTCCTTTAGCAGTAAGGCGGAAGCGGAGAAAAATATATTTTCTCTGGAAAAGATGCGGTCCTGTATGCAAAACAGCATAACAGGGGCCAGGGATAGCTTGGATAAACATAATGAAAGGCGCGTTAAGCTGGAAGAAAAAATAAAGACGCTTATAGAAAGGCTTAAAGCTTCCCAAGAAATAGACGCGGAAAAACTAAACGAACAGAAAAGAGCTTTACTTGATAAAAAAGCGGAACACAGCGAAGCCGTTACCGCTATCAGTTCCCGGCTGTATAAAAATAACGACGCCCGTTCCCATATTCTGGCAAGGCAGCAGGAAGTGGCCGGTGTGGAAGAACGGTGGATATGGATAAAAGCTCTTTCCGATACCGCAAACGGGCAATTATCGGGCAAAGACAAAATAATGCTGGAGACTTATGTTCAGTCGTCATACTTCGAGCGGATCATACGCAGGGCAAATATACGGCTGATGTTGATGTCCGGCGGTCAATACGAGTTGAAACGAAGCACGGATGCAAGCAATCTAAAAAGCCAAAGCGGGTTGGAGCTGGATATCATCGATCATCATAAAGCATCGGAACGCAGCGTAAAAACATTATCCGGCGGGGAATCCTTTATGGCGTCGTTGTCCCTTGCCCTGGGTCTTTCGGACGAGATACAATCTATGTCGGGCGGTATTCGGCTGGACACTATGTTTGTGGACGAAGGGTTCGGCTCCCTTAGCGAGAACACGCTTAACGAGGCTATAAAGGTCCTAAACGGTTTGGCGGAAAGCAATTTGCTTGTGGGCATAATATCCCATGTGGCCGAACTTAAAGAGCGCATAGGCAAGCAGATAATCGTAAAAAAAGAAATAAGCGGCGGCAGCAGGGTAATTATTGTTACTTAGGTAGTGGGCCTTAAGTCTTTTAAAGAAGGAAAATCCTGTTAAACATAGAATTTCTCATAATCCTAAGTATATGTTTTTACACTGTGTATGCGCTTGTAAAAGGAGATAATATGCTGCAATTTGCCAATATGGTGACCGCCGTCGATGCCCATACGGGAGGCGAGCCCCTGCGTATAATAACCGCCGGCCTGCCGCCTATACCGGGCGCTGATATTCTGGAAAAGCGCGCTTATCTTAAGCGTAACCTGGATCATCTGCGCAAGCTTTTGATGCTGGAACCCAGGGGCCATTCCGGTATGTACGGCTGCATCCTTACCCCAGCCGTTACGGATGACGGCGATTTCGGCGTTATATTTACCCATAACGAAGGCTACAGCAGTATGTGCGGCCACGGTATAATAGCCGTTACCAAGGCGCTTATAGAGATAGGGCAGATACCCTGCCGCCAGGGCGCCAACACCGTGCGCATAGACGCCCCGGCCGGGCGGGTGACCGCCGTGGCCCTGGTGGAAGGCGGACGGGTAAAGCAGGTGGAATTTGAAAACGTGCCTTCCTTCGTTTATGCCGAAAAGGTGCCGGTAACCCTTGCCGGTTTGGGAAAAATAAATGTCGATATAGCTTACGGCGGCGCTTTTTATGCTTATGTTGACGCGGATAAGCTGGGCCTGGCCGTCGACCCTAAATATATGGAGGAATTGGTACGGCGGGGCATGGAGATAAAATACGGGGTAATGCAGGCCATGCGGGTGGAGCATCCCCAGGAGCCGCGCATAGCGGGCATCTACGGAACCATCTTTACCGCGCCACTTACGCAAACCACCGATGGCCTGCACTCCAAAAACGTGTGCATCTTTGCTAAGGGACAG
>WRIA01000084.1 GCA_009782975.1 Clostridiales bacterium | reverse complement strand
AGCAACGCGAAGGGTCTTAAAGATTCTTCGCTGCGCGGCAATGACGAACGGGCGAAATCTCCTGGATCCCCTGGTCTATTGTCACCCTGAGCAACGCGAAGGGTCTTAAAGATTCTTCGTTGCACTCAGAATGACGAACGGGCGCAAAGGATCTTAAAATCATCATTTTTGATTTCTACTTTGGGGGTAACAGTTTTGCGCGGTCGTGGCGGTTTTGATGTTTTGGGATGGGGCCGGTTTTGGGCTGTCTGGGAAGAGGAAAAGCTGCTGTATCTGGGGCTGGAAAGCGAAGCGCGGCCCAGTCTGCCCGCCACAGCCTCCGGCCCGTTTCTGACGGAAATAGCGCGGCAGGTAAGCGCCTATTTGCGCGGCGGCCTGCGCCGCCTGGAGCTGCCCTATACCCTGCCGGATAGCCCTGCCTTTTGCCGGCGGCTGTGGCTTAAAGCGCAGGATATCCCCTACGGGCAGGTCGTAAGTTACGGCGCTTTGGCGGCCCGGGCCGGTAATCCGCGGGCGGCCCGGGCCGCGGGCAATGCCATGAGCATAAATCAGCTATTTTTGATAGTGCCCTGTCATCGCGTTATCGCCGCCGGCGGCAGGCTGGGGGGCTACGGCGGCCGCCCGGAGTTGAAGGAGCGCCTGCTTACCCTGGAGGGCATCAGCGTTAAGGAAGGACGGGTGACGCTCCCCCACAAACACTTTGCGGAGGATGTTTTATGAGCGATTTTACCGGCATTATAAAAAATTTTACAGCTTGGGGCAGTTCCTGCAAAAATTTGCGGGCCGCCATTATCATCGGCTCTCAGGCCAGAACGGATGACCCCGCCGACGCATACTCGGATCTTGACCTGCTTTTGCTTGCGGATGACCCGGAATACTTTTTGGCCTCCGATAAATGGCTGGAACAGATAGGCCATTATCATATATCGTTTACAGAGGACACTTTGGGCGGGGCAAAAGAAAAGCGCGTACTTTTTGACGGCGCTTTGGACGTGGATTTTAATATACTTACCAAAGACGCTATGCACGCGGCTATCCAAAACGGACAGGCAGCCGGGATACTGGGCCGGGGCTATCGTGTTTTGCTGGATAAAGACGGCTTTGCGGCATCCTTGCCGCCCGTAACCGGTGCAAGCCGGGCCTTTGCCATGCCGTCGGAAAAAGAATTTTTGAACACGGCAAACGATTTTTGGTATCACATGGTCTGGGCCGCCAAAAAGCTGAAACGCGGGGAGCTGTGGACGGCCAAAGCCTGCCTGGATTGCCATGCTAACTGGCGGCTTTTATCCATGATAGAATGGTATTCCCGCGCGGTACACGGCATAAGCTATGATACCTGGCATAACGGGCGTTATCTGGAAAAATGGGCGGAAGGCTGGATAATTGAAAAGCTGGCGCGGATATTTTCCCGCTACGATAAAGAAGATATAATATCTTCCCTGGTAGCGGCAATGGAACTGTTCCGCCGCATAGCTATAGATGTGGCAGAAAAACTGGGTTTCGAATATCCCGAAAGCGCCGATAAGTTCGTCTCCGACTGGATAAACAAAGAGTTGCGGCTATAGCAAACTTTATACAATAATACATCTTTTATGTATAAACTGTTGTTTTGCGGCAGTTTATTTTATTAGATTTCTTATTACAGCGCCATTTAAACGCCCTGCAAAAAATTTTTTTATAAAATCCAAAAATATCTATTGCATTTTTATTCCTAATAGTGTATAATAATGATGCGGGTGATAAACATCGACAGGAGGCAATAAACAATGGTAAAAAAAGTAGCGTTGGCATACAGCGGGGGCCTGGATACGTCCATCATCATCCCCTGGCTAAAGGAGAACTACGGCTGCCAGGTCGTGGCGGTTTGCGGCGACGTGGGGCAGGGCGCGGAAGTGGATGTGGTAAAAGAAAAGGCCCTGGCTTCCGGGGCAATAAAGGTGTTCGTGGGCGATCTTACGGAGGATTTTGTGGCAGATTATGTATTCCCTACCCTAAAGGCAGGGGCCTTGTACGAGGGAAAATATCTGCTTGGCACCTCCTTTGCCCGCCCGGTGATAACAAAATACCTGGTAAATATAGCCAAACAGGAAGGCTGCGACGCCATCTGCCACGGCTGCACGGGTAAGGGCAACGATCAGGTGCGCTTCGAGCTGGC
Source organism: Clostridiales bacterium (assembly GCA_009782975.1). Next base: position 2,119 of record WRIA01000084.1, on the reverse strand, counting down.
AATAAAGGCGCTGGCCCCGGAAATGAAGGTGATAGCCCCCTGGCGGGAATGGGATATACGCTCCCGGGAGCAGGCCATAGATTACGCGGAGGCCCACGGCATACCCATACCGGTAACAAAATCCTCCCCCTACAGCATGGACCGGAATATCTGGCATTTAAGCCACGAGGGCGGCGAGCTGGAGGACCCCCTGAACAACTACGACCCTAATATGCTGCGCATCTGCACCACCCCGGAACAAGCGCCGGACGAGCCCCAAGTGGTGGAGATAGAATTTGAGCGCGGTGTGCCGGTTAAAGCGGATGGCAAAGCAATGTCCCCCGCCACGTTGCTGGATCATCTTAACAAACTGGGGGCCAAACACGGTGTAGGCATAGCGGATATGGTGGAAAACCGCCTGGTTGGCATGAAATCCCGCGGGATATACGAAACGCCCGGCGGCACCATACTCTACGCGGCTCACGCCTGCCTGGAAAGCCTGTGCCTGGATAGAGCCACCGCCCATTTTAAGGAATCCGCCGCCCTGCGCTACGCCGAGCTGGTCTATGACGGCGTATGGTTCCATCCTTTAAGGGAGGCGCTGGACGCTTTTGTGGATAAAACGCAGGAGACCGTTACCGGCCTGGTGCGCATGAAGCTGTACAAGGGCAATTGCGTAATTGCCGGTATGGATAGCCCCTATTCCCTGTATAATGCCGATCTGGCCACCTTTGGCGAGGACGAGGTTTATAATCAAAAGGACGCGGAGGGCTTTATAAACCTGTTCGGCCTGCCCCTAAAGGTACAGGCGCTGATGATGAAAAGCCTCGAATAAAAAGTTCGCGGCAGATACCCCATACCGTAAATGCAAATTGCATAAAGCAGCGGGCGGCCAAAGACCGCCCGCTGCTTTATGCAGCTTATGTGCTGTTATAGTTGCAATATAGCAGTATGTTTGATACAATGGGCCTAACTGTATAAAAATATCATTTTGTGGAGGGAAGGGCATGAACAAAAGCAGGCGAATTTTTTATCTTTTAAGTCCCGCGCTTATCTTGGCGCTGATACTGGCGGTAACGCCCCTTGCCCTGGCTGAAGGTAACGGCACGGCCGACGACCCATATATCATCGCTAATGGGGAGCAGCTTTACTCGGTGCGCAACGATTTGGGCGCTTACTACAGGCTTAAGAGCGATATAGACCTTAGCGATTTTCTGGCCGATAAAAAGACCGGCTGGCAGCCTATAGGAACCAGCAGCCCAAAGGCCCCTTTTACAGGTAATTTTGACGGAAACGGCTATAAAATCACCGGCCTGTGGATAGACAACAGCGGCAAAAGACACATGGGCTTGTTCGGCTATACGGATGGCGCTGTTATAAAGGATTTGGGCCTGGAACTGGCCGCTGCAGGCATAAAAGGCGGCGGAGAGACGGGCGGGCTTGCAGGCAGACAGGACGGCGGCTCCATAAAAAACTGTTATGTTACCGGCAGCATAAGCGGTGGGATATATACAGGCGGGCTGGTAGGTATGCAGGCAAAAAGCTGCAATATAGAAGGCTGTTATGTAAGGGGCAGTGTTAGCGGCAAAGACAATACCGGCGGGCTGGTGGGGCGGCAGGATGGAGGCATCATAGAAACCTGCTATGTTATAGGCAGCGTAAGCGGAGATAATTCCACAGGCGGGATAACGGGAGATCAAACCAACATTGACGAGCAAGAGGGTGGCCGCATAGAAAATTGCTATACTGGCTGTAGCGTAAACGGCAAAAACTATAGCGGCGGGCTGGTAGGCATACAAGGTGGCTCCGGCAGCATAGCCAACTGCTACGCTACCGGCAATGTGAAAGCGCTGGATGAAAATTCCAAAACCGGCGGATTAGTAGGGCTTGCTCAAAACTCGGAAATAAACAACTGCTATGCCGCCGGCAACGTGGAAGGTTTTGAGGATATTGGCGGGCTGGTGGGACGTGCCAGCGGCTCCGGCACGAAAATCGAAAACAGCTTTGCCCTCAATGCAACGGTAGAAGGAACAGCCAATGTGGGCCGTGTTGTCGGCAATCATGCAGGAGGTTCGTTAAACGGCAACTACGCCCTCGAATGTATGCTGGTAAACAACGCCGTAGTACCGGCCTCCGATTC
>WRIA01000083.1 GCA_009782975.1 Clostridiales bacterium | reverse complement strand
CGGGGCGGCCCTGCAGCAGGTTTATGCCTGTCAGTACAGCACCGTGAGCAGCGCTCAGGCCAAAGGCTTTCAACGTCTCCAGGGGGTCAAATTCGCGTTTGGAGCCAAGGGCGGCGTTGGAAAGCAAGCGCTCGCCTTCTTGTAGAGTTGCGCCTACAGCCCCGGTGCCAACTATATTTTGTAAAGCAGCTCCGGCAAGTTTGCCCCTTAAAGGCGCAGGGGTAAGCTTATTGCCTAAAGCAGCGCCAAGTTTGCCATGTCCGGCGCCAAAGGCTTTCGCTCCTGCCGCGCTCATCAATCCAAGGGGCAGGGAATACCCAAATGCCTCCCCGCGTTCAGCGCCGCTTCCAATGGCCGCATCATAACCGTGCCCAAAAGAGGATGCCCCGGCAACACCGGCATAAGTATTGGAACCGCCGGGCAGCAGCAAATGACCTGCTATATTTCCGGCCATGTCAAGAGCCTTTCCCACAAGGGGCGGCGCTTTTGTAGTTTCTTCGCCTTTGGCACGTACCTCCCCCAATGCCGTATTAAAAGTCTCCAGGCCTTTGGTCAGGGGGCTCTTCTTCATTTCGCCGGGCTTTTGTAAGGGCGGCAAAGCTCCCCACTCATCACGGCGCGTCCCCTGCGCCGGGCGGGGCGTCCTGGAGCTGTCAACGCCTTTGCTCAAGCCCAAATAAACGTTGCTGGCTCCTTGCAGCGGGGAGGCATAAACCAGGTCGTCCATAGCCTGCCTTTGCACACTGTGGGGCTGTTGGCTGTCGCGCCTCAGCGCGGGCAAAGGCGGCAGCATTTTTTGGGGTGTTACGGGTATTTTACCGTCATACCAGTCATCGCGTATAGTTCCGCGCTTCACCGGCGGCAGGGGCGGCAAAGTACGCTTTGCCACCGGCGGTAATCCAGGCAATGGCTGGCCGCCCAAAGCAGGCCCGCGCATAACAGCGGGCAAAGGAGAAACAGGCTGCCTTACCGATCCGGCCTTCTTCTTTTCTTCTTCCTCCTTCAGCAGCTTACGCGCAAGCTGCCGGGCAGTATTGTTGTATATATCCATATAGCTCCCCAATAACTCTTGACATTATGTATCTTTAAAGATACAATATTACTATGAAAACAGTAAAACAAACAGACGTTTTTAAAGATTGGTTATCCGGCTTAAAAGACAATATTGCGCGTGCTGTTATCAACGCGCGGATCAGGCGCCTTTCCGCTGGGAACAAAGGAGATACAAAATATGTCGGAAACGGGGTATCAGAGCTTCGCGTAGATCATGGCCCAGGGTACCGGGTCTATTATTTTCAAGCAGAACAGGAAATTATTATATTGCTTTGCGGAGGAGATAAATCATCTCAGAATAAAGATATAAAAAGAGCAAAACAATTGATATTACTTTTGGAGGTAACAAAATGAAAACAGTTAAAACTACAGTATGGGATCCGGCGGACTATTTAAAAACAGATGACGAGATAGCGGCATATTTGTATGATGTGTTTTCAACAAACGATTCACAGCTCATAGTTGCCGCCATCGGTGATATTGCGCGGGCCAAAGGAATGTCAAAAATAGCGGATGATGTGGATTGCGGCAGGGAAAGCCTCTATAAATCATTGTCACAAAACGGGAACCCATCTTTTGAAACTGTAATCAAAGTCTTAAAATCACTCGGCTATGTATTGCGGCCTGCTAACGTATCAGGCGCATAAGCTCACTACTCCCCTGCTAAATACCACCGCTTACTTATATCCCGCTTAAAAACGCCAAATGCAAAAGCCCAGCTACACATAGTAAGCCGGGCTTTGCTTTTCCAAAACCATTATTAAATACAAAAACCCTGCTAAATGGCTTGCTCTCTTGACTGCCATTAACCTTAAAGGCCACAAACATTTCTTCGCCGGTGATCTTCAGCGGCCCGTATGCGCCTATACCTCCGGCGGCGGAAAGCAGATTTCCCGGCAATGGCCATCGTCCCCTACAACCCCAACCCGCGCAAACCTTTTGTATTGCCTCGCGGAGCCTGTGCTGAGCGAAGCGTGAGTGCTAGGTTGACGAATGGACGCAACCCCCGTAGGGGGCGACCCGTGGGTTGCGGGTCAGGCACGGAATTATGGTAAATAGGGGTTTGGGTGGGCTTTGCGAAAGGCCCGCAGGGTGGTGGCAAAGCGCTTGATATCGTTGATGCCCTCCTCGTCTATGGGGGTGGCCAGTGCCGCTTTGTGGGGCGCGGTCTTTACCAACTCCGGGGCGCTGTAACATTCCCCTGCTATAGCCTTAAAGGCCGCCACATATTCGTCTATATCGTCTTTGGAATAGGTCTCCGCGGGCTCCGGCGTAAAGGGCTCCGGTATCACCCTGGGGTGATGGCTGGCAAAATAATCCTGAAATCCGTAATCCACTATGCGGCGGCGAATATCGTCCGTGGTAACTCCCGTTTCCTCCGTCAATTCCTGCCAGCTTAAACGGGCCTGCTCCAGACGGCGCACACCTTTTGCGTAAGGCATGGAAAGGCCCTTTATCTTTAGCATATGCTCCAGCATATAATTGTTGTTAAGTATGGCCAGTTCTGCCACTTGCCGCAAGCCCTCCTGCCCCAAGCTGCGAATGTAGGCGTAAGCGCGTGTTATAACGGAAGGCACGCCGTAAAATTTGCGCAGCTTGCCTATGCTTTGGGGGCGGTTATATTCCAGGCTGTAGCTTTGCCCGTTAAAGCGCACTATAGGCGTGGGCAGATACGCGGCCAGCTTTTCCACCACTCCCGCTGCGCCTGTGCAGGGGCCTTGGCAGCCGTGGGGGGAGGAAAAGGATTTGTGCAGATTGTAATGGCACATATCAAAACCGGCTTCTCTGGCTCTGGTTATGCAGAAAAGGCCGTTCAGGTTGGCTTGATCGTAGCAGCAAAGGCCGCCCGCGGAATGTACCATATCCGTGTATTCCCGGATGCGCGGGTTAAAAAGACCTGTATCCTCCGGGTTGGTGATAAGCAGACCGGCCGTGCGCGGGGAGACCGCGGCTTTAAGGGCCGCCAGGTCGGGATACCCGCTTTTGTCCGGTTTAAGCGTTATTACCTTAAAGCCCTTGGTGGCCGCGGCGCCGGGGTTGCCGGGGTGAGAAAGTATGGTGGTTATTATCTCGTTTCGCTGCCCGCCCTCGCCCCTGGCTTTAAAATAGGCCTTTATTACCGACATATTGGCGTAAATAGCCTGACTTCCGCCGGAGGGCTGCAAGGAAAAAGCGTCCATGCCGGAGATCTCCTTTAAGTATTCCGCTGTGTTGTAGAGTATCTCCAATATCCCCTGTATAGTGCTTTCGTCCTGATATGGATGCAGTTCCGCCAGCTTGGGGCTGCTTACTATCTGCTCGTGTACCTTGGGGCTGTACTTCATGGTGCAGGTGCCGAGCCCGATGTCGATGTTGAGGTCCGTACCGATCGTCTCCTGAGACAGGCGCAGATAATGCCTCAGCACCTGCATCTGGGACAGCTCCGGCAGCGCCGGGGCTTTTTTGCGCCTGAGCCCCTCCGGGATCATGTCTTCAGCCGGCCCGGCCGCTTTCCGGGCCTTTTCGTCGGCGGGCGGCATCAACACGCCTCTCTCTCCCGGGTTCCCCATCTCCATGATGATGGGCTCGTTCCAGCGGGCCTGCTGAAAATTCCTGTTCGTGTTTATTTTTCCCATTTTTTCGCCCCCCGAACTACGCGCTCAGATCCTTCAGAGCGTCCGCCAGCGAGTCTATGGCTGACGCGGCCGTTATCTCCGTGCAGCAGAAAAGGGCGCTTTGCCCCAGCAACGGAAATTCGCGGCTCAAATCTTTACCGCCGAAAATTCCCCGCTCCAGCAGGGCCTTGTTGACGGAAGCGACCGTTTTTCCCGTTCCGTCGAAATTCACGATAAACTCCTGGAAAAATGGGCCTCCAAACGGGTTCACTTTCAGCCCAGGGATTTCCGAAAGCGCTTTCGCGGCGTAGTGAGAGTTTTGGAGGATGGCCTCTCCCAGCTCGCGCATTCCCCGCGGGCCGAGGGTCGCCAGGTAGACCGCCGCCGTGATCGCCCACAGTCCCGTTTCGGTGCCGAAGTACTCGTTGGCGTTTTCGCGGCTGCCATGGGAACAGCGATAGTTGAGGGCCCGCCCCCAGCCGTACTCTCCTTCGTTTTTCGTTTCGCAAATACCGTACATATATGTGGGAAAGGCTTCTATGAAGCGTTTTTCGTGCCGGGACGCGATGAATCCGGCTTGGCCGCCTCCGAACTGGACGTGCATCCCCAATGGCTGAATGTCGCCGCAAACCATATCCGCGCCGTAGTTGGCGGGGCTCTCCATAATTCCC
>WRIA01000082.1 GCA_009782975.1 Clostridiales bacterium | reverse complement strand
GACGCCATGCCTCTTATGGGCGGTATGCTGCGTTACGGTATACCGGAATACCGCCTGCCCAAAGCTATACTGCAACAGGAGATAGACGCCATAAAGGCTATGGGCGTAACTTTTCGCAATAATTTCAAAATAGGCCGGGATATTGCCTTGGAGGATCTGCGCCGTGAATACGATACCGTTATAGTGGCCGTGGGAGCCTGGTCCAGCGTGGGTATAGGCTGCCCCGGGGAGGAGCTTGAAGGCGTACTGGGCGGCATAGATTTTCTGCGGGAAGTGGATATAAGCTCTAATTTGCTGGCCGGGCACAGGGTGGCCGTGGTAGGCGGCGGCAATACGGCAATGGACGCCTGCCGCACGGCGGTACGCCTGGGCGCGGCCGAGGTCTATAATGTTTATCGCCGCACCAAAAACGAGATGCCGGCCGAAAAAATAGAGATCGTAGAAGCCGAAGAAGAGGGCGTGATCTTTAAAAATCTTACCAATCCTTTGGAAATAACCGGCGAGGGCGGAAAGGTAAAGGCCATACGTCTGCAAATAATGACTTTAGGAGAGCCGGATGCCTCCGGCCGCCGCAGCCCCGTGCCTTTGCCGGGCCGGGAAGAGATCATAGAGGTGGATACGGTCATTATGGCTATAGGCCAAAAACTTGACGGGGCCGGCCTGGAAGCTTTGGCGCAAACGCGGCGCGGCAACATTGCGGCCGACGAGCATACTTTTTGCACGAATATCGACGGCGTTTTTGCCATAGGCGACGCCACCAACAAGGGCGCGGATATAGCCGTATCGGCTATCGGCGAGGCCAGGCTGGCCGTGGAGATGATAGACAAATATTTACGCGGCCAGCAGGTTAAATACGAACCGCCCTTCCTGGTAAAAAGCGAAAAGACCGCTCAGGATTTTTCCGCAGAGGAAAAATCTCCCCGCGCCGAAATGCCCCATCGCGCGGGCGACGTGCGCCGTAAAGATTTTAAAGAGGTCAATTTTGGTTTAAGCGAGGCCGAGGCCCGCAGGGAAGCCAACCGCTGCCTGGAATGTGGCTGTCACGATTACTTTGAATGTAAGCTTATAGGTTACGCCGACCGATACCTGGTTCAGCCGGAAAAATACCGGGGCAAGACGCACCACCGCCCGCAGGAGGACGATCATCCTTTTATACACCGCAACCCGGATAAGTGCATTTTATGCGGGCTGTGCGTGCGTATCTGCGACGAGGTGGTGGGGGCAACGGCTTTGGGTCTGGTGGACAGAGGCTTCGACACGGTGGTCAAGCCGGCTCTGGACGCCGATTTACGGGATACGGATTGTATTTCCTGCGGGCAATGTGTAAATGTCTGCCCCACAGGAGCCCTTACCGAAACCATGATGATAGAAAAACAGGTGCCCGTTAAAGAGACTTTTACGGAAACGGTATGCTCCTTCTGCTCCCTGGGATGCCGTACCAGGCTGGCCACCAAGGGCAGTCTGCTGGTGCGCAGCCTGCCCTCATCGGAAAAGGGTTCCCTGCTTTGCCGCAAAGGGCGTTTTGGGGTCGGGGAGATAGCAAAGGGGCAAAGACTTTCCACTCCTTTGATACGCAATGAAAACGGCTGGCAGGAGACATCCTTGCAGCAAGCCGCCGCCCGGATAAACAAGCGCCTTAAAGACCTGCAAGCCCAATACGGCAACGACAGTGTGGCGGTATCGGTATCGGGCCGCTGCACCAACGAGGATGCCTATCTTATCCGGGAATACGCGGCTAAAGCCCTTAAAACCGATAATGTGTTCTCCTTCGGGCGTGGGGAAAGCGGGCTGGCCGATGTGCTGGGCCGTGACGCTTCCACCGCTACATTGGATGACCTGGATAAGGCGGAACTGATAGTGGCCGCCGATTCCGGCATAATGAAAAATCATGGGGTCGCCGGTATGAGGATAAGGCGCGCCGTACGCAAAGGCGCCGGGCTTTTGCTGCTTTCATCCGCGGAAAGCCTGCTGGACACCATTGCCGATATACGGTTGGATACGGGGGATTCCCTGTCGGTACTCAGGCAGATACTCCTGGCCCTGCTAAACAAAGGATGCGGCCAGGGTATAGAAGGCCGCGAGGCGCTGCAAGCCTCTTTAGCTGGAACTTCGCCTTGCGAGGAAGCAAGCGCGGCGGCGGAGCTTATACTTGGTTCCGGCAAAACGGTGTTCCTTTTCGAAAAGAACGCCCTTACCCCGGCGGCGGCGCGTTTGATTGTCGATATGGCTGTGCTTAGTGGCGGCGGCGTATTGCAGCTGCTGCCCGGCGCCAATTCCCAGGGGTTAAGCGATCTTGGCGTAAAAGCGAAAGAGGAGCTGCTTTGCGCTATTGAGGAAGGTAAAATAAAGGGCCTGCTCATCTTTGGGGAGGATGTGCCCAAGGCATATCTTAAGCCCCTGGATTTTTTGGCGGTGCAGGATATACACCTTACGCCTACCGCCCAAAAAGCGGAGGTAGTTTTGCCGGCGATGGCGTTTACGGAAAGCAGCGGCAGCTTTACCGGCGCCGACGGCATAGCGCGGGAGTTAAAACCGGCCCTGGCCTCCCCGGTAGCCTGGGATAACGCAGCTCAGATAAAGGCCCTGGCCGCAGAAGCCGGATCCCCGCTGCCGTATCAGACAGCCGGTGAACTAAAACAAGCCATGTGTAAGGCAGCTGCGCCGAAAAGCGGCCCTGTACGCCTGGGGGCGGCGGAGGATGTATCCTTGCTATATTCGGGTAATGCCGAAACGGACGGGCTGTACATAAGTTTCGGGGCGTTTTTGGATGAAAACGGCTTACTTTAATAATCAATAAAATGTTTAGGAAGTTAAATAAAATGTTTAACTTCCTAAACAAAATATTTAGATATCTAAACATTTTATTTTAGGAAGATCCATTTGTACCAAGGTAAAAATATGGCCGAAACCGTGCTGCCGCGCGCCTATGGCGTTAGCGAGGCAAACGATTATTTACGGGAATACTTGGAGGAAGACGGCTTTTTGACCGATCTGCTGGTGCGCGGCGAACTGACCGGCTGTAAGCGCCACGGCTCCGGGCATATCTATTTTACTTTAAGCGAGGGTGGCTGCTCCCTTAATGGCGCTATGTTCCGCGCTCAGGCGGAAAAGCTGCAATTTGTGCCGGAACAGGGCATGGAGATCGTGGCCTGGGGCAAGGTGGGCTTTTACGAGCGCGATGGCCGCACCCAGCTTTATGCTATGGCGTTTTTTCCGGTAGGAGAAGGCTTGTTGGGTCGGGCACTGGCACAGCTTAAGGAAAATCTGGCGGCGGAAGGGCTGTTCGACGCGGAACGCAAAAAGCCTTTGCCCCTATTGCCCCGTTCCCTGGGCGTTATAACAGGCAGTGCCAGCGCAGCCTGGGCGGATATACGGCAGGTAGCCTTAAGCCGCTGGCCCGGCCTGCGGATAAAGCTGTATCCTGCCGTGGTGCAGGGCGCGGAGGCCCCGGCCAGTATATGCGCGGCTTTACTTAAAGCCGGCGAAGGCGGCCATGATGTGCTTATAGTAGGCCGGGGCGGTGGCGCAAAGGAGGATCTGGCCGCCTTTAATACGGAAGCCGTGGCCCGCGCAGTGGCCGCGGCGCAAATACCGGTGATAGCGGCGGTGGGGCACGAAATAGATTGGAGCCTGGCCGACCTGGCCGCGGATCATCGCGCGGCTACACCCAGCCATGCCGCGGCTTTGGCGGTACCTTTGGCCGCGGAGCTTCTGGCCCGGTTGGATGATAATGAACAGAAGCTGCGGCAGACTATGAGTCGGTATGCGGACCGCTGCCGGCAACTTTTGCAAGAGACGGAAAACCGGCTGGTACGGGCAGTATGGCAGGAACTTGCCGGGCGATTGGATAATACGCGAATGTTGACGGCCCGCCTGGAAGCGCTAAGCCCCCTTGCCACGCTGAAGCGCGGCTATGCCGTATGCCGTAACGAGGCGGGAAAGACCCTGCTTTGCGCCGCCGATGCCGAAACCGGCGAGAGTCTTGAGGTGGTGCTGGCCAAAGGCTCTTTAAAATGTCTGGTAGAGAAAATAAAGAGGTGGCCATGGCGAAAACAAAAAAAGAACAGCCCGGATTCGAGCAGTTATTTCAGCGCTTGGAGGAAGTCGTTGGCGAACTGGAACAAGGAAAACTTACACTGGAGCAGGCGCTGGAAAAATACGCCGCCGGGGTGGAACTGCTGCGTCTTTGCCGGGGCATACTTCAACAGACGGCGCAACAGTTGCCCCCTGATCCCCGGGAGGAAGAATTATGGAGTTGAAGGATTTTTTGGCCCAAGCGGCCGCGCGGACCGAAGCCTGCCTGGAGCGGGTATTGCCGTCTCCTAAAGGCCCGGAGGCAAGGCTTATAGAGGCCATGCGTTACAGCGTTTTT
>WRIA01000081.1 GCA_009782975.1 Clostridiales bacterium | reverse complement strand
TTTATTGCCTCCGCTTTTTGCGCCCTGCTGCTTTTTGCGGCCCTGGCGCAGGCATTGTGGCAAACACCCCAATTAAAGCTGATAACCGCTTCCGGCCGGGCAGTACGCGGGCATACTATAAAAGTGCTGCTTAAGGTACGCAATCCCCATTCCTGGCCGCTTTTTCCGCTGCGGATGCGCCCGGCCCTGCAAAAAGACGGTCATCCCGGCTCGCTGGAGCTGGATAGTTTTGAAATAGGCCTTAAAGCCAGGGAAGAAAAAACCTTAGAAACGGAACTTGTTTGCCCCCACCGCGGGGAATACACGGTATCTTTGCCCCACTACTATGCCGAGGATATATTCGGCTTTTTTGCGTTACCGGGCCGCGCCAAGCCATGTCAAAAGCTTTTGTCCCTGCCGAGGCTGGCCTTTACCGCGGATGGCCGCCAGGAAAACACCCGTCTGGAGGAAGAAGAAAGCTGGCAGTTGCTAAAGGGGCAGCAAGGCCAGCTTACGGCGGAATCCCGCGATTATCAGCAGGGCGACTCCCTGCACTCCATACACTGGAAAAAATCCGCCAGCAGGCGCGCGCTGTTCAGCCGCCTGCGGGAACACAGCGCCGAGCATTCCTGCTTTTTGCTTGTGGATAACCGCCCCTTAGGAGACGGGGAAGAAGCTATGGCCTACGAGGACCGCCTGTGCGAAGTGGCTTTAAGCTTTCTGTTTGCCCGGCTTACGGATGATCAGACCGTAACGCTGCTGCCCGGCGGCGAAAGCCTGCAATCGGCCAGAAGCATAGATAAAGCGGCGCAGTTGCTGGCGACCGTGGCTTTTGCCAAAGACACGGTCTTTGACGAATTAAAATATCTGCGGGAAACCACTACCCTGCCCCTGGATCTGTACATAGCCGCGGCCCAGCCGGTAGCGCCGCTGCTGCCTCTGCTGGAAAAGATAATAGGCCGGGGCTGCCCGGTAACATTGCTGGCCCCTGCCGCCAATGTTACGGCGGTGGGCAGAGGGCTTAGGATACCCCTGCCCATAATAGGCATAGACCCGCCTCAGTAGGCGCTGAATTATCAATGCTTACAACGCTTTTTCAGCGGTTTTTTATATTTAAAATCAAGATGAAATGTTTGCGAAGTTAAACATTTTATTTGCGAAGTTAAACATTTTGTTTGCGAAGTTAAACATTTTTTGAAAGGGGTTTGGCATGACCGATCCACAGGAACCGCTAACAGAAAAAAACCCGGCCATCCTGTCAATGGACCGCTTTATGGATGCCTGCTGCTGTTTTTTTCTGTCTGCCGGATTGCTTTACGCCCTATATAAGCCCCTGGCCCAAGAACCCGCTTCTTCCTGGGCTTTTGCCTGTTTGCCCTTATTATTTCTACTGCCGGCCTTTTTGCTTGGCCGCCGCCTGCCGGTAGTGTTTGTAGCCTGCTCGGCCATATTTTTGTTGCTGGGCTATACCAACGAAAGCCCCTGGTTCATCACATCCGTGGATTTTGTTCGCTGGTGGGCCGGTGGTTTTGTTCCGGCAAACGCGGATTTTTTCCATTATTATTATGTGGCAGTGCGCCTTTTGCTGGCCGGGGCCGTTACTTTGGGCCTGTGGCTGCTTATCCGCTGCCGCCTGCACTTTTGGCTGCTGCTTTTGGGCTGCCCCATTGCCGTGGCGGCGGTGGCTTATTTCGGCCTGCGTGGCTTTAATATCTCCATATATTTGCTGGCCGCCGGGCTTGCGCCTTTGGCCGCCGCCGGTACTGTAAGCCGAAACCGCCTGGCGCGGGGCCGGGCAGCCGCCTATGCCATGCCCATTACCCTTATAGTTTTGGGCATAGCTTATGTGGCCTTGCCGGCGGATACCGCCGCTTTGCGCTGGGTGCCTTTGGGTGATAAAGTGGAGGAATGGCGGGAGACCGCGCGGGTCTACTATTGGGAGTGGCGCATACGCAACGAGTCGATAAGCGCGTTTGACCTTACGGAGGAGTACCATGCCAGCCTGGGTGGGCCCATAGAACCGGGCCGCCTGCGTATGATGACGGTAATGGCCAGCGAGCCCATGCTGCTTAAAGGCGCTGTCTATGACCAATACACGGGGCATAGCTGGAAGAAAAATGTTACACATTTTGTGGATGTACTTTACGCGGGAGAAGTATATAGTTTTGTGGAAAACGGAGTAAGCGCGAAAGCCGTGGCTTTTACGCCCGAAACCCCGGAATCGGAGCTGGATCGTATACTGGGCTTAACACCAAGCCCGGGAAGCGAACACCCCCTGGCTCCTTTCGCGCGGCGGATCTCGGCAGAGATAACCCTGCTGCATCCCCAGGAACCGCGCCTGTTTTACGGCGGACGTATTTACAGTTTTTCTTCCGGCTATGATATAGAGCCTTTTTTGGAGCAAAACGCGGAATTAAAGTCGTGGCAGCCCCTTAATGTAGGCTGGCGCTACGAATTTAGCGGGCTTACTTTGGATAGAGCCATGCCCGGTTTCGCCGCCGCCGTAGCGGATTCGTACCAGCGGCAGGATATTCAGGAGCAAAGGGAAAACCATCTGGATATAATGCAGCTTGGCATTTACCGCCAACTGCCCGCCGGGGAGGATTATCTAACTATACGCCACTTTGTGCAGGAACTTGTAAACGAAGGTCTTGCGGAAGGGGAAAGCCGCGGCCCGTATGATCAGGCGTTGCTGCTGGAACACTGGTTAAGGAATAACTGCGCCTATACCCTTGCCCCAAAAGAACCGCCGGACGACAAGGATTTTGTACTGCACTTTTTGGAAACGCGGGAGGGTTATTGCGCCTACTATGCCACCGCAATGGTGATAATGGCCCGTATGCTGGATATAAGCGCCCGCTATGTAACCGGCTATGCCCTGCTGCCTTTGGGGGATTCGGGCCGCTACGAAGCCACCCAGGCCACTGCTCATGCCTGGGCGGAGTTGTTTTTTGACGGCGTGGGCTGGCTGCCCTTCGACCCTACCGGGCAAGCCGATTACACGGAAAGCGGCTGGCTTTCCGGCTCCAACCTGGAGGATAACGAGCCTTTCCATATGCAGATAGGCGGCGGAGCCGTCGTTGACCCCGTTGTTGACGGCCGTTTATTGTGGCTGGCCGTGCTGATATTTATAGCGGCCGCGCTGCTATCCTCCGCATTGATATTTATAAGGAGGTTATCCGCCTACAGGTTGCCCAAGCTGCGAAAACGCTTTGCCCCCGGCATAGTGCTGGAGATATATTACCGCGACCTGCTGGGGCAGCTAGATATGCTGGGCTGGCAGCGCGCCCCGGCGGAAACCATCATAGTTTTTGCGCAGCGCATTGGCGGGTATCTACCCTGGCAATCCCGGCAACTGCGGGATCTTTCCGCCGCTATATGCGCCTTGCGCTACGGCGGCCTAACGCCGGACGAAGACAGCTTGCTTAATGCCGCCGCCCTGCATGACGATTTTGAGGATATGCTGCAAAGAAAGTTGAATCGCAGCAGGTATTACAGCTACCGGGTGCTTCACGGGCCAAAAGCGCGCTCCGCTATGCGTCCGTAGCCATCCGTTCTTTCGCTTATCATTCCTCCTTAAGATGACCCGCGCATTTACTGCAATACGCGGAGCTTATTTCTCTGGCCTCCGCCAGGGTCATTTCCCGGTAATTCTTCATACCGCTGCAATTGTAAACAGAATGAATGGTATCGGAGGAATTTGATACATACACTATAATACTGTGGGCGTCCACGGGAGCGGTGGCCGTTTCTTCATCCGGCGTAGTAGGGTTTTGCGTGGAAGGCTCTGTTTGCGTAGTATCTTCCGGCGTGTCACCCGTTTGAGTATCCGCCGGCGTTTGTGTGGAAGGCTCTGTTGGCGGGTTCGTTTGGGAGGGCTGCTGAATATCCGTTGGGGGTTGGGCTGGGGTTTGCTGCGGCGTTTGGGCCAGCGGCGTACCCTGCTCCTGTATATTAAGGATAGGCCTGTCACTTACATATACCGTTTGCGTGGCTCCGTCCCATTCCACCGATTTACCCAAAGCTTCACTTACCGCCCGTATGGGCAAATAAGTGGTGCCGTTATAAATAAATGGCTCTACAACAGTTCCGTTAACATCCCGGGGAACGACTCTTATACCGTTGATGATAAGCTGGATATTATTATAAGTTACCTCCATGGTTTTTTTGGCGGAAAGAGCAAAGCCGGGGGAAACAAACAGCAGTAACGATAACATAAAAATAAGGCAAGTGGAAATTATTTTTTTCATTAAATTGACCCCTTTCGTATTATTTACAACAGATTTAATTTTACAGTAAATCATTATAAAATTAGAAACGCGCTTTATCACCCCCCAATCACACCCGGGTAATTTCATAATAAAACTTAACAATATCAGTTATTTATATTATAGCATGTATGCAACTTTGTTGCAATATGAAATTTT
>WRIA01000080.1 GCA_009782975.1 Clostridiales bacterium | reverse complement strand
TATTGCGCAAAGGCAGGACGGCGCGGATGGCGATACGGTAAAGCTGCTTTTAACTCTTGCGGACGGGGAACAGATAGAAACGGTGCTGATGCTCTACGGCCGCCAAAACAGCCGCGACCGCGCCACCTGCTGTGTCAGTACGCAAAGCGGCTGCGCCATGGGCTGCGTATTTTGTGCCAGCGGCCTCTTTAAGCATCCGCGTAATTTAAGCGCGGGGGAAATGATAATCCAGGTGCTGGCCACCGCCGCGATAAGCAGGGAGCTTGGCTATAGCGGCATAAGCAATGTGGTATTTATGGGCATGGGGGAACCCTTGGCTAACCCGGCTAATTTAAAGCTGGCCATAGAGTTGCTTAATAATGAGCTTGGGCAAAACATAGGGCAGCGGCGCACCACGGTTTCCACCTGCGGGCTGGTGCCGCAAATATATAAGCTGGCCGATTGGGGGATGCAAATCGGCCTGGCGGTCTCTCTGCACGCGGCCGGGCAGGAAAAACGCTCGCGTCTTATGCCGGTGGCAGCCCGCTACAGCCTGCCGGAGCTGCTGGAAGCCTGCCGCTATTACAGGCGCAGTACCGGCCGCCGCGTTACCATGGAATATGCCCTGTTTGCCGGAGTAAACGATAGCGCCCGCGACGCGGAGCAACTTGCCGGCCTGCTGGCGGGAGAAGATATATTAGTAAATATTATTCCGGCGAATGATGTGGCGGAGGCAGGCTTTTATGCCAGTGACCGCGAAATAATAAAAATGTTTTGTGATATACTGCGGCGGCGGGGCGTTGAAGCCGCTCTGCGGGAAAAGCGCGGCGCGGATATCGACGCGGCCTGCGGGCAGCTTAGAGGCAAGAAGCCGGAAGTCAGAAAGCGGGTGTAGCGGTTTGCAAGCGGAATTTCTCTCCCATGTGGGGGCAGTACGCAAGAATAACGAGGATGCTGTCTTTTGCGATGTTAAGGCCGGTCTGTTCGTGGTGGCCGACGGCATAGGCGGGCGGGAGGCCGGGGAAGTAGCCAGCGCCACCGCCGTGCGCGTGGTGGCGGAAAAATTTTGGGAAAACCCGGCAGCGGCGGCGGACGAACTTATGCGCGAGGCCTTTTATCAGGCTAACGATATTCTGCACCGGGCGGGCAAGGATAAAAAAATGCAGGGCATGGGTACCACCATGACTGCCGCGGCTGTGCGTGGCGACGATATACATCTGGTGCATGTGGGCGACAGCCGCGCTTATCTGTTCAACCGCAACGGCATAGAGCAGCTTACGGAAGATCATACTCTGGTTCAGGCATTGCTTTCGGACGGGCAGATAAACGCCGAGGAGGCCGAGCATCATCCACAGCGCCATGTGCTGGTACGCTCCATAGGTCAGGATATCCTGGTGCATGTGCAGGAACGTACCGTTTCCTGGACTAAGGGAGATCATCTGCTGCTGTGCAGCGACGGGCTTTATACCCTGGTGCCGCCCAAGGAAATGCAGGAAATAACCTTAAGGGCCGCCAACCTAAAAAGCGCCATCGACTTTATGACGCAAACGGCCTTCAACCGCGGCGGCTATGACAATATATCCGTAGTGCTGGTAAGCTACGATTAAAGCAGGGGGGAAAGGCATTGATAGGCAAGCTCTTTAACGAACGCTATCAGATCAAGGAAAAACTGGGTTCCGGCGGTACCGCCATAGTCTATATGGGGCAGGATATCCTGCTTAACCGTATGGTCACAGTTAAGATATTGCGGGAGGAATACGCCAGCAACGAGGAGTTCGTGCGCCGTTTCCGCAGGGAGGCGCAGGCGGTGGCCAGCCTTTCTCACGGCAATATCGTGTCCGTTTATGATGTGGGCTTCGAGGAAAATATGCACTACATCGTGATGGAATTTGTGGAAGGGCAGTCTCTTAAAGGGTATATAAAGGAAAAAGGGGCTCTTGCGGTGCAGGAAGCTGCTTCCGTAATGATGCAGATACTGGACGGCATAAGCTACGCCCACGAGCACGGCATAGTTCATAGGGATATAAAGCCCCATAATATACTTTTGGGCAGGGATGGCCGGGCCAAGGTGACGGATTTTGGTATTGCCGTGGGCATGAGCGATATGACGCAAACATACAATACATCCTCCCGCATTATGGGTTCCGTACATTATATAGCGCCGGAGCAGGTGCAGGGCCAGCAGGTAACAAAAAAATCGGATATCTATTCCGCGGGCGTGGTGTTTTACGAAATGCTTACCGGGCAACTGCCCTTTTCCGGCGATACTCCCATAAGCATCGCCATGCAGCATGTGCAGGGGGAACTTATACTGCCGCATCAGCTTAACCCTAAAGTGCCTATGGGCCTTTCCTATGTGGTGATGCGCGCCATGCGCAAAAATCCCGAAACGCGCTACGACAGCGCCAGGGAAATGATGGAGGCTATACACAGCGTGGCGGAGGGGCTTAACAGCGTTTATGTTCCCCCGCCGGAGGACGACCTGGAAAACACCCGCGAATTGAAAGCTCCCCTGACCTTTAAAGACAGGTATCCCGTGCGGGAGCGCGCCGGTGGTATTGCCGGCGGGCTGTTCAGGCGCGAAAAATCCAAAACGGCCCCCCGCAGACCCAGGCCCAGCAAGGCACGTTCCGAAGAAACTCAGCCTGCTGATTACAGGCAGGAAAGGGATAGAAACGCGCCCCGCCGCCGCATTAATGTAATGAGCATCATATTGCTGCTGCTGCTGATAGCCTTTGCCGGCACGGTAGTGTGGGCGGTGGATAAAATAGTGGGATGGGTAGGGGAAGAACAGGTAGCGCCGACCACCGTTACCGTTCCAGATCTGCTGGGTTGGGATCTTGCCGATGCCGAGGAGAAGCTTTTAAGCCTGGAACTGGTGCCGGTCCATACCACCAAATATGATGAGGTCATAGGCGTAAACAAGGTCATGCAGCAAAACCCCCCGGCTTCCAGCGAGGTAAAGTCGGGCCGGGAGATAACCCTTACGGTAAGCGCCGGGCCGCGCCTTACGGAAGTGCCGCTGGTGGTGGGGGATTCCGTAGTGATGGCCGAAACAAAGCTGTTCAACAGGGGCCTGCTCTACGATTATCTGGAGCCGGAATATAATGAGGATTTTTTGGCCGGGCAGATATTCAGCCAGGACCCCAAAGCAAACGTGCAAGTCCCAGGCGGCACCACGGTATTTTTGACCGTAAGCTTAGGCCCGGAGCCCTTTCCGGTAGAGGTCCCCAGCATGCTGGAGCACTCTTTGGATGACGCAAAAGCCATGCTGGAGGAAGCAGGGCTAACGCTGGCGCCGGTAAAATACGAGGAAAGCTACACCTATTACCCGGAAATAGTTATGGCCCAAAGCGCGCCAGGGGGCAGCGAACTTAACGAGGGCGACACCGTGATACTGACGGTAAGCCGGGGGCCGGGTCCTTCCAGCCGCGGCACCACGGTGGGGTTCGATGTTCCCAACGACGGCCAAAGCCACCTGATAACCATAGTGATAGACGACGCCCAAGGCCCTGCGCGAAAGGTCTATGATCAGACACTTAGCCCGGGATACCAGCTGCGGGAGCCCATAACATACTTCAGCCCGGCCACCGTAAGCATCTATTGTGACGATATATTGGAGGATCAATACCAGTTATAGGTAATATGATGGAGGAAAGGCTTACAACAGGCCGGGTGCTGGCCGCCCGCGGCGGCTTTTACCGGGTACTGGCCGCAGACCGTCAGATGGATTGCCGGTTGCGCGGCAAACTGAAGCGCGGTGGAGCCCTGGCAGGCGCCGGCGGCGTAAGCGTGGGGGATATAGTTCAGATATCCCTGCACCGGCAGGAGAATGGGGAAATGGCCGGCATGGTGGAATCTGTGCTGCCCAGAACCAGTCTGTTGTTGCGCCCGCACATAGCCAATACAGAGCTTACCCTGGCCGTGTTGGCCGCCCGCGAGCCTTTGTACGACCTGCTGCTTTTGGATAAGATACTGTTGACAGCGGCCTATCATAATATAGAAGCCGCCGTCTGCATAAATAAAAGCGATTTGGCCGGGGATGATCTGCCGCCGCTGGCAAAGGTCTATGCCAAAGCAGGGCATACCGTTTTGCTTACCTCCGCCTTGCATGGCAAGGGCATGGACAGCCTGCGGCAATTGCTCGAAAACAAAGTCTCCGTATTGGCCGGCCCTTCCGGCGTGGGAAAATCCAGCTTGCTTAACGCGCTTTTGCCGGAATATAAGGCCGCGGTGGGGGATATAAGCGCCCGTTTGCAGCGTGGCAAGCATACTACCCGCCATGTTAGCCTGCTGCGCTTGCCAACAGGCGGCCTGGTGGCGGATACGCCGGGATTTTCCCTGCTGGAACTGCCCGCGGAGCTTAAAGCCAGGGATCTGCCCCGGTTTTACCCGGAATACGCGGAAGCGGCCGCCTGTTGCCGCTTTATGGGCTGCCTGCACCGCCGCGAGCCGGGCTGCGCCGTAAAAGAGCGGCTGGCC
>WRIA01000079.1 GCA_009782975.1 Clostridiales bacterium | reverse complement strand
GTCTGTAGCTTCCACTACCCCGCCGCTTATATTTATAGTAGGATCATCACCAATAGCTGCTATGGCAGTACCTGTAGTTACTGAAATATTACCTCCGCTTATAGTAACATTGGGGCTTTCTCCTGTTATGCGGATTGCATTTCCTGTAGTTGCCCGTACTGTGCCTCCGCTAATAGAGACACTTTTGGAAGAATCAATAGCATATCCATAATCCCCTTTAACTACAACCATTGCCTCATCAGATACATATACATTAGTTGCACATATAGCAGTATAATTTGCAGCTATATTGGCCTCGCCAGATACATATACATCACCGTTACCATATGACCAAATAGCGGAATAATCAGCAATGATATTTGATGCGCCAGAGACATAAACAACACCATTATTTATGATAATTGCAGAACCTTCAAAACTCGCTTTTACTGTTCCTCCGCTTATAGAAACACAAGAATTGGCCTCTATGGCAACGCCAAAATCTCCTGTCGCTTCTACAGTTCCACTGCTTACCGAAACATTGCGGGCATCAATGGCAACACTGTTGATTCCTTTGGAAAGAATTTTGGCATCACCAGAAACACTAGTAATAATATTGCTGTTGGCATAGATAGCGCAACTGCCATCCCCGCTGACCTCCACCGTGCCGCCTGTCGTGACCTCAAAGGTTCCCGCTCCGGCAAGCCCTATCAGGTTTTCACCGGATGCCACTGTTCCGGTATATTCGGCTTTCCATACCACCGTAATATCTTCCGGTATATCCAGCTTAAGAGTATCATCCACGCCGGTCTTGCTGCCGGTTACCGTTACGGTATCACCGGCAGCCGCGCCGAGTATGGCGGCACGGATATTAGCCTGTATTGCCACTACGGTATCCGCCTGAGATATGCTGACCGTGATATCTCCGTCATCCTCCGTTTGCGCCGTTGCCGTAAGGGCAAAGCACAGCGCCAGCGAAAACGCCAACACATATACCAAAATTTTCAAGAATCTTTTGTTTGCAGTCATTTGTTTAAGCCTCCAAAAATTATTATTTATCTGCCGTTTATAGCAGGTTTAAATATTTGGTAAGTTTATTATATAGCAAAATTATAATAATAGCAAGTAATAAGTTGCAATTTACAAAAATATTTATACTATCTTTATCCTTTGCCAGAACCAAAGCATTTATACAATGCGGCTTTCCAGTTCCGGCGTATAGGTGTTACCCATACGGACGGATGGATGTGTTCCACACGGGCGTCATCCTATAGCCGCGCTTTTGCCGTGTGCTTTTAAATACGGGTCATCTATATCGCTCCTTCCTGTTGTATGCTTTACGGTTTTATGCGTTCCCTGTTTCTCAATGGTCACGGCCCGTACCGGCAGATTACCCGCCGGTACGAAGCCTGCCACCGAGAATAATAAAACGGCGCGGGAAGCTCATCCCAACACCGTATATAACAGCTCAGTTATATATTACTTGCCTAATAAATCAAAGGGCATTATAATATATATGGGCAGTCCAATACTGTTGTGTAGGATGCCAATTCATCCTGCATAGGTCCTGGGAGTGTTGCACCACTCCCGGGACCCCGCTTATTATCCTCGTAAACATATTGTAGCGCATAAGGCTACCTATTGCAAGGAATATTTGCGTATTGTGTATGCCAAAGGCCGGAAGATAGAAAACGGGAAAATTACACGAGAAAGTGACACCGTATATGGTGCCACTTTCCGGCTTTTGCTCTATCGTTTCCCGCCCCGGCCTTAGTAGGGGAATACCCGCGTGGTTGTATAGATTATACCGCCCGGCCCCATATAGCGTACTTCTGCCTCCTCGCGGTAATCTATATCTATAAACCGGTTATACCTTGCGGCGCCGCTGGGGTAGCTTTGGTACATTGTCTTTGCTATATCGTCGGGCGCCGTGTTTTCTTCCCGCTGGAGCTGACCGGGAATATTTTGCGTCTTTTCGTTATAGGCCCCGTAAAAGGCGGGTTCTGTCATAGCGGGTTCATAAAAATATTTGTCCGGGTAGCGGTCGTTAAAGCCGGTAGTAAGGCTTACGGAAACTATGTCCTCAAGATGCGGCTGCCATAAATCCTGCCCATAGCCCGCTTTAGCCAGAAAAGCCAATGTGCGCTCAAAGGAGGCGTAGATGGGCCACTCCTGCACGCGGTAGGGGCGACGGCTTTCCGCCAGCCAATCTTTTTCCAGCGGATACTCTATAGGCCCGCCGTACAATCGCAGGTGCAGCGCGCCTATGGGCATGGCCTGCCGCTGCTCTTCCACGGTAAGCCCCAGCGTATCGGCGCGCAAGGCGGCCAACAGCCCGGATCGGTCATTGCTGCTCATCCAGGTTAGGTCGGGCAGGCTGTAGTAAAGCTCAAACAGCTCCAGGCTTTCCGGCATATAGTATTCGTCCGCCAACATCAACTCCCGCAGCTGGGCGGCACGAAAATCCTCTTCGGCGTAAATTACGGATATATCCTCCAGCAAAAACTGCACCGGAATGTATATATTGCCGTATTCACGGGCTACAGTACGCCCGTTTTTAAGCGTAAACACCACCTTGCAGCTGGTATTGGCAAGGTTTATATATTCGTAGGGTGGTCTGGAAGCGTCTTTGACCACGCCCGGATAATCCAGCAGATACTGTTTGCCCTCCTGCCGCCATACTTCTATCTGGGCTTCGCTTACCTGTGGCTGTTGCTGCTCTGCTGGCAGGTAGTTGTTAGCGTAGCGGGCGGCGATGTTAACGGCGGCGGCTATAGCCGCGGGCGATGTTACCGGCCCTTTGGAAAGATGATCCCATTCGTTGCGCTCCAAAGACTGCTCTTTCCCCCTTGGCGCGAAGTATCCGTACATATAACCCCAGCCATGATAGACATGATCGTTTACGCCGGGCAGATGTATCCTTGCCGAAGCCACCTGCTCTGCTTCGGGCACCTTGGCGTTGAAGCCACCTATATCATGTATGGCACAGGTGGAAAGGCCCAGGAATACTACAAGAAAGATAGCCAGCCCGCGCAGGTTGCGGAATACAGCACGAAAATCCAGGGCATAAACTATCTCCGTTATCTGGGTAGCCAAAAAGCCCCCGGCCACAGCGCCGAAATACCACCAGAAATAGTTGTATTCGCCATAACCGCCTATGCTGTGGAATACAATGGCAAAAACAGTGGCCGCCAGGCAAGCCATGGCATATTTAAGCGGTGAGCGGGCCGCCTTAAAGGCTATGGCCTGCCCGGCAGCTTCGCTGCCGCGCTTGCGGTATAGCAGTATAGCCGCCGTTACCGCCAGCGCGTTATAGACTATAACGGGCAGTATGCCATAGGGCGGCCCGCCAAGGGCCAGGGCCACATAAGCGGCCGCCGGAGAAAGCCAGCGCACTATCAGGCCCCAATCGTAAAGGCTGCTGTAAAAGGTGGGGTAAAATTCCCCGGCCGCCGTAAGGGCCAGACCCAGCAATGCCGGTAACAGGGAGAGGAAAAAGATCCCGGTTATGCCGGCCACCGTTCCCTTACCGCTTATCACCACGGCGATAAGGACGGTGACGAAGATGGCTGTAAAGTAGAGGGTGTGTATAGCCAGGCAGGAAAAGAAAGCGCCCCAAGGGAATGCCCCGCCTGCTCCCATTGCTAAAGCCACAACAAGCATAAGCAGCAGATTTGCCACATAAGGCAGTAACAGTGCCAAAAGCCCGGCCAAAGCGTTTTGCAGCAGCAGCCAGGTACGGCTTATAGGCTGGCTATGGTAAAAATCCACCTGTTTTTGCCGGTGCATATAGCCGCCGAAAACTAGGGCGCTGCAAAAGGCCATAAACATAAGTATCCACGTAAGACCCATGTTAAGGCCAAAAACAGAGAGCAGATCTTCGGCGGCACTGGCATGGTATTCCGTTATTCTAAGGAAATAACTGCCGCGCAGGCGCTGCAACATCAATGCCGTTTGCACGGGCAGGTAAAAGAACAGCACTACAAACCAGGACGCGTAAAGCCATAACTGGCGCTTGATTACAGAAAATATATTATAGCAGCAGGCTTTTAATGTCATAACCCACCACCTCCGTTTCGTATAGGAATACTTCTTCCAGGGTAAGGGGCAATATCTCCATATATAGCGGTGCGTATGTTGCCACAAGCCGTTCCACTTCTTCGCCGTCTCCCTGGATTATCATAGTATGCAGTGCGCCGCTATGCTTAAGGTTTTCTATCTTAAGCTTTGGAAAATCCTCCTTTTGGCGCGATGGGGCTGGAAACACGGCCTGTACCTTATGTGCGCCCAGCCTAAGCCCCTCCAAATCCCTGGTCAACAGCATACCGCCCTGATGCAGAAGACCCACATGATCGCAGATATCCTCCAACTCCCGCAGGTTGTGAGAGGCTATCACCGGCGTCAGGCCGCGTTCGGCCATAGCCTCTGCGAACAGGCTCTTTACCCCCTGGCGCATCACCGGATCCAAGCCGTCGAAGGTCTCGTCGCAGAAGATATAGGCGGTGCGGGCGGAAAGGGCGCATATGATGGC
>WRIA01000078.1 GCA_009782975.1 Clostridiales bacterium | reverse complement strand
AAAGAGCAGCTTCAGATAGTAACCGGTCTTACGGTGGCGGAAGTTACCGTGCTGGTATCCACCGTGGAAGGCAAAACGGCCAGAACTGTAGAAACCAATAATTAGGGGGATAAAAAATGGATGCGGCGGAGTTTCTTTTAGACCTTTGGCGTAACCATAAAGGCAAGATCATAGGGGTGACTTGCGGCTTGGTTTTCGCGTTGTTCGTTATAAGGTACGGATTTTTTCCGGCCTTGTTCATCTGCCTGTGTATAGCGGCAGGCCTGTATATAGGTAAAAAAATCGATTCCAAAGTAAACATACGCCAATCTGTGGAGGATCTGTTCAGAAACTAGGAGTAACCATGAGTAAAGCGCATAGCGGTACGGCTCCGTCGGAGGATTATTTTAAAGACTTCTCCACCGCGGGGCGGCGCAGGGCCCGCGAGACGGCTCTTTTGATGCTGTATCAGTTGGATTTCGGCGGCAACGACGCGCTGGCAGCGGAGCAGACCTTAAACTCACTTGGCTTAAATGAGGATAATGCCGGTTTTGCCCGGCAACTTATGGAAAACGCCCGCGCGCTTAAACCGGCCTCCGACGCTTTGATTGCCGAGTACAGCCGGGAATGGGATTTCGAGCGTCTTTTTAACATAGACGTGGCCATATTGCGTTTGGCCTTAAGCGAGCTTAACAGCTCTACCCCGGCCAATATCGTGATAAACGAGGCTGTGGAACTGGCTAAAAAATTCGGCGACGAAGCCAGCCCTGCCTTCGTCAACGCTGTGCTGGACGCTGTATATCAAAAACAGCCGGGGGAGGCGGCCACATGATACTAGCTTTCGATACCTCCTGCTACACCACTTCCCTGGCATTGCTGGACGATGACGGCCGCCTTCTTGCTGATAAGAGGCGGCTTTTGCCCGTAGAGCAGGGGGCTTGCGGGTTAAGGCAATCCGACGCACTGTTTAAGCATACGCAGGCCCTGCCCGCCCTGCTAAAAGAGGCTTTGGCCGATATTCCCGTTCTAAAGGCGCGGGTCGTGGCTGCCAGTACCCGCCCTAGGCCGCGTAAGGAGTCATATATGCCGGTATTCCTGGCCGGGGAACAAGCCGCCCGCCTGTTAAGCCTGGCTTGGGATCGTCCTTTTCTAGCTTTTTCCCACCAGGAGGGGCATATAGCGGCGGCGCTGTGGTCTATGGGGCTGGATTGGCGCGAGCCTTTTTTGGCCGCGCACCTTTCCGGCGGCACCAGTGAGCTTTTGCTGGCCTGCCCCAAAAAGGGCGGGCTAGAGCTGGAGATTGTGGGGAGCAGCGACTTGCCCGCCGGCCAGTTTGTCGACCGCGTGGGAGTAGGGCTGGGCCTGCCCTTTCCGGCCGGACCGGCCTTGGAAAAACTGGCTTTAGGCGCGCCCGCTTCCTCTTTGCGGCTAAAAGGCTCCGTGAAGGGAGCGGAAATGTCCTTTTCCGGCCCGGAAAGCGCGGCGCAAAGGCTGATAGCCCAAGGAACCGACGGGGCGGCGCTGGCTCAGGCGGTATTCGTAAATATAGGGCAAAGCCTGGGTAAGGCTTTGCAATCGGCGGCTAAAGCCTGCGGTTGCAAGCGGGCCTTGATAACAGGGGGTGTGGCCGCCAACAGCCTTATCCGCGCCCGGGCAGAACAGGAAGCAAGTGGTCTGGACCTGCATTTTGCCCCACCTGCTTATGCGGGTGATAACGCGGTCGGTATAGCTGTATTGGCTGCCGCAGAACGGCGGGGCGCGGCCTTATGAGCGGGGCCAAGGGGCATATACTGCCCTTCTTCATCCCTATGCAGGGCTGCGCTAACCGCTGCGTTTACTGCGACCAGCACATTATAAGCGGGCAGCTAAATGCCCCCGCGCCGCAACAAATAGAGCGGGAAGCCCTGGCTTACACAGGGCCGCGCCCCGCACAGATAGCCTTTTACGGCGGCAGCTTTACCGCGCTGCCGCCGGATATTCAAAAAGCTTACCTGCAAGCCGCAAAGCCTGCCCTTAAACGCGGCCTTATAGATTCCATACGCGTTTCCACCCGCCCGGACGCTATAGACGACGCGGCCCTGAATCTACTGGCCGCATACGGCGTTACCACGGTGGAGCTGGGCATACAATCTTTCGATGAGGATGTGCTGAATGCCGCCGGACGCACCTATAGCCCCAAAAAGGCCCGCATGGCCTGCCTTGCGGTGCATCAGGCCGGGTTTAGCCTGGGTGTGCAGCTTATGACCGGCCTGCCCCTGGACACCCCACAAAAAAGCCTGCGCTCCATAGAGCAAAGCTGTGAGATACCCGCGGATTTTTTTCGCATTTACCCCACCCTTGTGCTGCAAAACACTCCTCTGGCCGCCATGTATGCCCAGGGAGCGTACAAACCGCAGGAATTGGGGGAAGCGGTAGCTTTAGCCGCCGATATGCTGGCCATTGCCGCAAAGCGCGGCATAGGGGTAATACGCCTGGGGCTTAACCCCTCCCCTTCTCTGGAGCGCGCTTTGGTGGCCGGCCCCTATCACCCGGCTTTCGGCCAGATGGTACGCGGCGAGCTAAAGCTGCGGCAGGCTGCGTTTCTGCTGGAACAAGCGAACGGTGAGGCGGTTTTGCTGGGTTTTCCCCCAAAGGAACGGCCGCTGCTGTTCGGGCAAAAAAACGAACAGTGGCAGCGGCTGCAAACGCTGTATCCCGGCCTTGCCGCCAAGGAGGACGCTTTATTGCCACACGACGCTTTGCGGGTACTGTTAAAGGCAGGCGAAAGCATTACCCTTTCGCTGGACGATTTTCTTAAGCACTCTATAGAACATACGCCTGCTTCGGCTTATTGATATGTTACACCGGATCATCAGCAGATACAGCGCCCCAATATAGAAAAAACCCCAATATCCCACAGACCTCCTATCTAGGGATTTATATCGTTACAAAAAGGATCGCACAGTATTATATGTGCGATCCTGTGCATTATGGGTGCGGCAACATCATGTAAGTATGCCCCGTACAGCGCGCAGCGCCGTTAAGCGCCTTACCGACCGCGCCATTTTCTGTAGCCCTTGGTGCGGGAAACGAGCAGGAACAGTATCAGGACGAACAAAGAGAAGGAAACAAGGCTGCCGAATACGCTGGCGAAAAGGCCCGGCAAGGAACCGGCCAGCATAACGCCGCGGCGGTAGTTGTTTTCCAGCAGGGGGCAAAGTATTATACCCAGCACCACCGGGGCCACAGGGTAATCGTAGCGTTTAAGGAAATATCCGGCAAGGGCAAAGCCGAACATCCACAATATATCGTAAAGGCTGTTGCGTATTGCAAAAGCGCCGATTACCGAAAGCACCAGTATAACAGGCATAAGTATGCCTTTGGGCGTTTCCAGAAGCTTGCTGAACAGCCTTATACCGGTAAGGCCGAAAAGCAGCAGAAAGAAGGCGGCAAACACCAGGCAGCCCACTATAAGCCAGAACATATCCGGGGAAGAGCTTATAAGGCCGGGGCCGGGCCGCAGGCCATGCACGGTAAGGGCGCTGATGATGACCGCCGTTACCGCGTCTCCCGGTATCCCCAGCGTAAGCATGGGTATGAACGCGCCGCCTATGGCCGCGTTGTTGGCGGTCTCCGGCGCTATAACGCCTTCCAGCGCCCCCTCGCCAAAGGGCGCCGAAGGGTAGCGGGTAGAACGCCTGGCCTGGTCGTAGCTTAACAGAGCCGCAATATCCCCGCCAGCGCCGGGTAAGGCTCCCACCAGCACGCCCAACAGCGCGGAACGCAAGGTAAGGGGCAGGTACTTTAAGGTAGTCTGCCAGGAAGGTATTATCCGTTCCGCCTTTTGCTTTACCGGCTTATCCCCCATCTTAGTAAGCTGGAACAAGGCCTCCGCCGCTCCGAACAGGCCTATCATCGCCACCACAAAATCCACACCGGAGTTTAAATATACCTGCCCAAAGGTAAAACGCCTTACCGCTGTTTGCGGGTCTATGCCCACGCAGCCCACAAACAGGCCAACAGCCCCGGCAATAAGCCCGCGTTTAAGGGAACGGCTACCCAGGCTACCCGCCGTAATAAGGCCCATAAAGGCCAGCATAAGATAATCTACGGAACGAAAACGCAGGGCAAACCCGGCCACCAAAGGCGCGCAGGCGGCCAGTGCTATTATCCCCAGCAGGGTACCGATAAAGGATTGGGTTACCGCCAGGCCCATAGCTTCCCCAGCCTGGCCCTTTTGGGCCAGTGGATAACCGTCGAAGCCGGTAGCCACCGCCGCAGGCGCGCCGGGGATGTTGAACAATATGGCCGGACGGGAGCCACCGTAAACAGCGCCCACAAAAACGCCTATCATCAGGGCCAGGGCATTATGGGCGCTCCAGCCAAAGGTAAAGGATACCAGCAACGACACGGCCATAGTGCCGGAAAGGCCAGGTATAGCGCCTATATACACCCCGGCAAAGGTGCCCGCGGCCACCAGCGCTATAAGCAGCGGTTCCCTTAACAACACCGTTATATGATGCAATATGTCCATAATAACCTCTTATTGAGCGATGACTTTATGGATATTATCTAACGCCCCG
>WRIA01000077.1 GCA_009782975.1 Clostridiales bacterium | reverse complement strand
AGGAACAACAGAACGACAAAATAGCCCGGTAAAGATCATGGATGGCGTCGCTTCGTTCTCATTCAGCCTTAACTGGCAGGGATCGACTGCGGGAACCGGCGGTACCGCATACGCGGTCAAAACAGACGGCACGCTATGGGGCTGGGGGCATAATGTTTACTGCCAATTAGGTATCTGTGATACAGAAAACAGGCTTTCTCCCGTCAAGATAATGGATGGCGTTATATCCGTCGATGCAAATCACGGCCACGCTTCAGCAGTCAAAAGCGACGGAACCCTTTGGACATGGGGAAGAATACTGGGTGCCTCTCACAGTATATACGACTACAATCCCTATCCTATTAAAATCGCAGATAATGTTAAATCCATTGTCTGTAATCCTTGGGCGGATTATTTTATTAAAAATGACAATTCTCTCTGGTACCGGGGAGGCGGTATTTCCTCCGACCCCGTTTTGTATACTGCTGATCCGTTAAAGTTTATGGATAATGTCGCTTATGTTTACCCGCAAAGCGCACATGCATTTGCGATTACGCTGGATAATGCACTTTGGATTTGGGGAACAGATATTACATGGAAGTTCGGCATTAACGCCGGAGATGCCGCGAAATACCCTGTCACCCCTATCAAGTTCACAGATGGGGTGAAACTACCAACCGCCGCAACACAAACGACAACACCGCCGCCAATCTCAACGCTAACCGCCAAACCTACATCATCAACCGTCCTTGTAAACGGCGAAAACATTGCCTTCGACGCGTACAATATAAACGGCAACAATTATTTCAAGCTCCGCGACCTTGCCTATATTCTCTCCGGCACAGGAAAGCAATTTGAGGTTTCGTGGGATGGCGTGAACAATGCGATTGTCCTCACAAGCGGCAAGCCATATACAACCGTTGGCGGGGAAATGACAGGCAAAGGCGCGGGAGATAAAACGCCCACTCCTACAAACTCAAAAATCATTATGGACGGTAAAGAGATACAGTTCACAGCCTATAATATTGAGGGCAACAACTATTTCAAGCTACGGGATATTGGGGCGGCTTTTGACTTCGGCGTGGATTGGGACGTGGCGAATAACACGATCGTTATAGATACAAGCAAAGACTACACGCCGGAAGAATAAGTTTGCGGGGTTTTTGCTGGGGTTGTAACAAACGCGTTTATCGGGTCTTTGTAGGGGCGGATGGAATGTCCGCCCCTTGTTTTTTTGTGCTTGTAGTTGCAACAGGTTTTTATCTTTCCGCCACTGCAAGCCTTGATTATAAGGCAGGAAAGTATAGTATAGCGGCGAATTGAGTAGAAAAGAACAGCAAAGACGGGGGAGATTATGGCCGCAGCAGGGGCAAAGGAATATGTTATTGTAGATGTGGAGACCACCGGGCTGGATGCCGCCGCGGACGAGCTTATAGAAATAGCCGCCGTAAAGGTTCGCCGCGGCCTTATCGTGGAAGATTTCAGCACTTTTGTTAAGGCGGAACAGCCCATACCGCCTTATATAAGCAACCTTACCGGCATATACGACGAAATGCTGGAGCAAGCGCCCTCCCCGCGCCAGGCCATAGATATGCTGGCCGCTTTTATAGGCACGGCGGATATCGCCGCCCATAACGCCTCCTTCGATTCCGCCTTTATTCACCGCTACTGGCCGGATAAAAGAGAATGGCTGGATACCATAGCCCTTTTACAGGCGGCTTTTCCTTGCGCGCCCAGTTATTCCTTAGCCAACTTATGCGAGTATCTGCAAATAGAAAACGAGCGCGCCCACCGCGCCCTGGCCGACGCGCGGGCCACCGCCGCGCTTTTTTTGCGCGCCCGCAAACAACTGGCCGCGCTGCCCCCCAAGGCCAAAGAGGATATGCTGCTGCTGGCCGCCGCTATAGATTCCCCGCTGGAAAACATAGTACGCCGCCAATGCGCCTCTAAAGGCGCGGCTTTACCGGAAGAAGAGGCCGGGGCCACCCCGGATAAACCGGCAACGCGCGCAAACGACACGGATTACCGCATACCTTTGGAGGATATACGCGGCTATTTCGCGCCGGACGGCCTGTACCGCCAGCGCATAGAGGGCTTTGAGTACCGGGAAGCGCAGCTTAAAATGGCGGAGCGGGTAGCCGAAAGCCTTAACGGGGAAGGCTTTTTGCTGGCGGAGGCCGGCACCGGCACCGGCAAATCCCTGGCTTATCTTTTGCCCGCGGCTTTGTATGCTCTTAACTCCGGGCAAAGGGTAGCCGTAAGCACTTATACCAAAAACCTGCAAGAGCAGCTTTTACATAAGGATATACCTCTGCTGGAACAGTTGTTGCAGCGCCCCGTAAATGCGGTGGTCCTTAAAGGCCGGGCAAATTATCTGTGCCGGCGGCTTTACCGGGCCCAACTGCGCCAGCCGGGGGAAAATATGCGCGCTTTTTTGCTGCGTGTGGCGGCCTGGCTGCCCGGCAGCAGCGGCGGCGACGGCGGCGAGCTTAATCTTAACTCCCACGACAAGTGGCGCTGGCAGCGCATTTGCGCTTCCGGGGAAAACTGCGACGCCGCCTGCCCCAATTTTAAGGGCAGCTGCTTTGTGGGCAAAGCCCGCCGCGAGGCGGATAAGGCCGACATATTTATACTTAATCACGCACTGCTGCTGGCCAACGCCGCCCTGGAAAACGGCTTTTTGCCCGCGCTGCCCAAGCTGATAATAGACGAAGCCCACCGTCTGGAACATGCCGCCGAGGAACAATTTACCGCCCGCGCGGATAATTACGGCATACAATTTTTGCTTTCCCGCTTGCGGCGGGGGCGCGGCGGCCTGCCGGAGTTGCTGATGCGTCAGGCGGAAGCATTTATAAGCCTGGAAACCCAAAGGGAAAGCCTGCAAAGGCGCGTTGCGGCCCTATACGATACCGCGGAGCAGGCAGGCCGTCAATCCGAGCAATTTTTTGGCCTGCTTAATCAGGAGTTTACCGCGGAAGCCTTTACCGATCCTTATCTTCCGGCGCGGCTGCGTCTGCTGCCCGGTCACAGGCGCTTAAGCGCCTGGCAGGATATACTTTCTATGGGGGCATCCCTTACCGGCTTGCTGCTTTCCCTGCGCCGCGAATGTCTGGCCTATTCGGATGCCCTGTACGAGCTGGCCCAGGGCAACGACAGCGAGATGAACGGCCGGGAGGAATTGCTCTACACGGCTATGTCCTGCGAGGATATTTGCGGCACCATAGAAAAATGTCTGGCCACGCCCGGGGAAGGGGAGGCCGTAAACACGGTATGCTGGCTGGAGTTTATGTCCAAAGACAAAATGCCCGGCCTTAATATCGCCCCTATAGAGGTGGGCGGCCTGCTTAAAGACAACCTGTACGAGCATACGCAAAGCCTTGTGCTTACCTCCGCCACCATGACCACGGGAGAAGGTTCCTTTTGCTACTTTAAGCAGCGCCTGGGCCTGGATACGCAGGAGAACGAGCCGGAGGAGCTGGTTTTGCCCTCGCCCTTCTTCTATAACGAGCAAGCCCTGTTTACCGTATGCACCGGCTTGCCGGAGTGGAGCAAAACGGCTCAGGCAACAGCCAGCGAGGCGCTGGCCGGGGCGCTGTTTACCCTTCTTGGCGCCTCCCGCGGGCGGGCGCTGGTACTGTTTACCTCTCACGCGCAGCTTAAAGCTGTCTACGAACTGTTGCGCGCCCCTTTGGCGGAGCAGGGCATAACGGTGCTGGCCCACGGTGTATCCGGCGAGCCTTCGCTGCTGTTAAACCGCCTTACGCGGGAGCCGCGCTGCTGTATTTTAGGGGCCGCCAGCTTTTGGGAAGGCGTGGATGTGCTGGGCAGCGCCTTATCCATGGTGGTGATGGTGCGCCTGCCCTTCTGGCCGCCCAATACGCCCACCGTGGCCGCAAAAATGGAGCGCATAGAGGCGGCGGGCGGCGCGGGCTTTTACGAGTACAGCCTGCCCCAGGCGGTACTCCGCTTTAAACAGGGTTTTGGCCGCCTTATCCGCTCTGTGGAGGATACGGGCGTGTTCTGCGTGCTGGATAAACGCATACTGCAAAAGAGCTATGGCCGCCTGTTCATCAAAGCCCTGCCGGATATGAAGCGCCTTAGCGGTAACGCAGCCGAGCTATCCTCGGAAATAAAGCGGTGGCTTAAATAAAGGGAACAAAGTATTAAGCCGGTCTTGCATATCTATATGCGGCCGTGATAAAATACACTATCATACGCCGGGGCTGTTTCCCGGCCAAAGGAGAGTATCATGAAAAATCTCAGTGGTAATGCCCTGCGTCAGACCTTTCTCGATTTCTTCGCCTCCAAAGGCCATACGCCGGTAAAAAGCGCCTCTTTAGTGCCTTACGACGACCCCACGCTGCTCTTTACCAATGCCGGTATGGTGCAGTTCAAGGATGTGTTCCTTGGTCTGGATAAGCGCCCTTACAAGCTGGCCGTTACTTCCCAGCGCTGCCTGCGCGCGGGCGGTAAGCATAATGACCTGGATACGGTGGGCCGCACCGCCCGCCATCATACCTTCTTCGAGATGATGGGCAATTTTTCTTTCGGTGAGTATTTTAAGCGGGAGGCCATAGCGTATGCCTGGGAGTTCCTTACCAATGTGCTGGAAATGCCCGCCGATAAGCTGTACGCCACCGTTTACGAGCAGG
>WRIA01000076.1 GCA_009782975.1 Clostridiales bacterium | reverse complement strand
ACCGCCCTCGGTCGCCCGCAGGTAACAACGCCCGACCAACCCACGGGCGACCGGGCGGGAGCGGCAAGTGCTCTCGGGCGGGAGCGGTAAGTGCTCTCGGGCGTACAGCGATGTCCTGCACGGGCGTGCAGCAATGCCCTGCACGGGCGTACAGCAATGCCCTGCACGGGCGTACAGCAATATCCTGCACGGGCGTACAGCAATGCCCTGCAAACAAGCAAACAAAACGGGCGGTGTTACCGCCTGTTTTGCTATAGTAATACTGGCGCGTTCCCCCTGTTTACCCGGGTAAATATCCACCGCTCGTTTTTTTCTTTGCTTTCTATTGTCTTTTAACCGCAAATTAGGTAAAATAGTAAGGTAAAAATATCCTGCGGAGGCTTCTATGAAAGATATGCGCTATGCCCAACTGGCCCATAAACTTGTCAATTATTCCTGCCGCTTGCAGCCGGGGGAAAAGCTGCTGCTGGAAACTGTGGGTACGGAGGAAGCTTTATCCAAAGAGATCATCCGCGCCGTTTACGCGGCGGGTGGCCAGCCCTTTATCTCCATACAAAACGAGCGCCTGCAAAAAGAATGGCTGGGCGGCACTTGCGGCGGGGAGGGCATATCCGTGGAGGCGCTTTCCGCACAGGCCCGCTGGGACGCCGCGCGCATGGCAGATATGGACGCCTATATAGGCTTGCGCATTAAGGATAACCTGTACGACATGGCAGGCCCATCCGGCGAAATAAACACCCGCCACAGCAGGCATTACCTTAAACCTGTACACTTCGATCTTCGCGTGCCCGGTACAAAATGGGTGATACTGCGCTATCCTACGCCCTCTATGGCGCAGGAGGCCACTATGAGTACGGAGGATTTCGAGGACTTTTACTTTGAGGTCTGCAACTTCGATTACGGGCGTATGAGCAGGGCCATGGAACCGCTGCTTGCTCTGTTGCAAGAGGCCGACATGGTGGAGATAAAGGGGCCGGGCATCTCCCTTGGCTTCAGCGTAAAAAATATAGGCGCGGTTAAATGCGACGGACAGTGCAATATCCCGGATGGGGAGATCTATACCGCGCCGGTAAAAGAGAGTGTGGAAGGCCGGATAAGATTCAATACTCCCAGCCCCTACCAGGGCAAGGTTTATCGGGATGTGGAGTTATACTTTAAAAAAGGCCGTATAACAGAGGCCACGGCAGCCAACCATAATAGGGAACTTCAAGCCATCTTCGACACGGACGAGGGCGCGCGCTATATAGGCGAGTTTGCCTTTGGCCTGCATCCGGCCATCCTAAGCCCCATGAAGGATATACTGTTCGACGAAAAGATCTCCGGCAGCTTTCACTTAACGCCCGGCAATTGCTACGACGAGGCGGATAACGGCAATAAGAGCAGCATACATTGGGATCTGGTCTGTATCCTGCGCAAGGATTTCGGAGGTGGCGAAATATATGTGGACGGCCAGCTTATACAAAAGGACGGCCTGTTCGTTCCCGATGCCTTACAGGGCCTGAACCCGGAGAATATGCGCGGATAAGAAAGGGATAATATGAACAAGGAAAATATCATCGTTACCTACGACAAGGAAACAAAGTGCCAGGCCTCCCTGGGTATAAGCCTGTGCGAGCTGCTTAAGGAACTTCCGGCGCGCCGGATACAACCGGTGGCGGCGGTGGTCAACGGCAAGCTTCAGGAATTGGATTACCGCCTTTATATAGACAGCCGTATAGAATGGCTGGATCATCACAGCAGCGGAGGACACCGTGTCTATAAGCGCAGCCTGGTCTTTTTGCTGTTGGCCGCGGCTACCGAAATGTTCGGCGAGCATCAGCTTTGGGTAAGCCACTCCCTGGAAAACGGCCTGTTTTGCCGCCTAAAGGGGGTGCCGCCCCTGGACGCGCCGGAAATAGACCTGCTGCAAAGGCGTATGCGGGAATTGGTGCAGGCCGATCTGCCCATAACGCGCAACCAAGTAACGCGGGAGGACGGTGCAAGCTTCTTTCTCTCCCGGGGCAAGGCAGATAAAGCCCGCCTGCTGCTGCGCCGCAACAGCAACGACCTTAACCTTTACACCTTCGATACCGGCAAAATAAGCCTTACCGAATACTTTTTTGGCCGGCTGGCCATAAGCACCGGCATGCTTAATGATTTTAGCCTTATGCCCTTTGAGGACGGCTTTATACTGTGCCTGCCCGGCCGCAGCTTTATGGGGAAAAACGAACGGGAGTTTTCCGACCCCCGCCGCATACAGGCCACCCTAAACGAATACGGCGCCTGGGTAAATCTGTTGGGCATCAGCACGGTAACGGACCTTAACCGGGTGATAGAAAACGGGGATTTTTCCGAATTGGTGCTGATAGCCGAGACCCTGCAAGAGCGTATGCTGCACCGTATCGCCGATAATATTGTGGCGGAATACCCCAAAGTGCGGTTGGTGCTGATAGCCGGGCCTTCCTCCTCCGGCAAGACCACCTTCACCCGGCGGCTGGGCATTCAACTGCGCACCCTGGGCATTACTCCCATAGCCATCTCTATGGACGATTATTTCCACGACCGGGATAAAACGCCCTTAAACGAGGATGGCAAGCCGGATTTTGAAGGCACCGCTTCCATGGATATGGAGCTGTTCAACCGGCAGTTGGCCGAATTGGTGGACGGAGAAGAAGTGCTGCTGCCGCGGTACGACTTTTACCGTGGGGAACGGGCCGCGGAGGGGCGTCTTTGCCGCCTGGGAGACAGGCAGATAATAATAGTGGAGGGCATACACGCTTTAAACGAGGCCATAACAGCCTCTATCTCCCACGAGAACAAGCGCAAAATATTCGTCTCCGCACTTACACAGTTGAACCTGGATCCTTACAACCCCATAGCTACCTCGGATAACCGGCTTATCCGCCGTATGGTGCGGGATATGAAGTTCCGCAGTATGTCTCCGGCAGCCACATTAGAGCGCTGGGAGGAAGTGCGGCGGGGCGAGCACAGCAATATCTTCCCCTTTCAGGAGGAAGCTGACTATTATTTCAACTCTTCCCTAATCTACGAGCTACCGGTGCTGCGCCCCTATGTGGAGGCGGAATTGGCCGCCATAACGCCGGATATGCCAGCCTACCTGGAAGCCAAACGCCTGCTGCGCTTTATACAGTATTTCGGCGAAGCCCAAAGCGATATCATACCCAAAAACTCTATACTGCAAGAGTTCTTGGGAGGCAGTTGTTTCGAGACATGAAAAACCGGCAAAACTTAAGAACAACGCAAACCCTAACATCTTGCGTGTCCGCTATTTGCGTATACAAAAAGAATATCCACGAGAAAGGCTATCGGTCTTTAATCTAAAAGATAATCCGAACCCATATCCCGTTGGGATAATAAGGTTCGGATTATCTTTATTTGGTGGGCCCACCTGGGATCGAACCAGGGACCGACCGGTTATGAGCCGGGGGCTCTACCGCTGAGCTATAGGCCCGAAAACAACCGCATTACATATTATATAGAATATGTGCCTGTCCGTCAAGTGCTTATTTTGCCATTGTTGCTTATTTTTCTGTACGGGCGCCAATGATAAGTGAAAGAATCGAGCTGTTAGAAGCAGGAATATAAATAACAGCCGGTAACGGGGCTATGTGTCAACTGTTTTTAAGGGAGGGCCGGTCAACTCTATGTGGGCCGTTGGAAAAGGTATAAGCTCCCGGTCGTGGGAGACCGTTATAGTCAAAAGCCTGGCATAGAGTTCCCCAATGCGCCCCATAATGCGTCTGGCCCGGTCTTTATCCAGGCCGTTGGTGGGTTCGTCCAGTATCAGCATATCGCCCCGGTAGGCCAGGGCCCGCGCCAGGGCCACACGGCGGCGCATACCGCCGGAAAGCTCCTGGGGCAATTGCCCGGCCTCGTCCGTAAGCTCCACCAATTCCAGCCAGGGCAGGGCATCCTTGGCCAAGCCGGAAGGCAGCACCAATGCTACGTTCTCGGCCGCGGTAAGCCAGGGCAGCAGGCGATCCTCCTGAAACAGCATGGAAACCCGCCGTTTTTCCAGGCCCAGCACCGTGCCGCTTTGGGGCTGATTAAGCCCGGCCAAAAGCATCAGCAGGCTGGTTTTGCCGCATCCGGAAGGGCCGGTAAGGCATACCAGACCGGAATCCGGCAGTTTAAGGCTAAAATCCTCCATAACCGAAAGCCCTTCCCAGGCAAGACACACATTTTTAAGCTCTATACCCATTATCAGCCCTCTTGTTTGGTATATGCGCGGTTAAGCCGTTTGAACAGATCTATAAGCAGCCTTTCCAGCAGCAAGCTAAGAATTATCACAACAATTGTCCACACAAAGACATCCGCTGTTTGCAAATATGTCTGGCCTGCCTTAAGCTCCCCGCCTATGGAAAGGCGGCTGTAGCTTATTACCTCCGCCGCTACGCCGGATTTCCAGGCCAGGCCTACCCCCACGCTGCAGGCGGAGAGAAAGGGCGGTATAAGGCCCGGTACAAACAGGCGGCGCAGGCGGCGCAAAGGGGGAACGCGAAAAAGGCGCGTCATTTCCAGCAACTGGGCATCCAAAGCCGCCACACCTACCTGTATATGCCGCCACACCATTGGCAGCACCACCAGCAAGGCCACCAGTGCCGGTACCAGGCCGGGCCTGAACCAGATTATCAGCAGAATGATGAAAGAGGCTAC
>WRIA01000075.1 GCA_009782975.1 Clostridiales bacterium | reverse complement strand
GTTACAAGCGTTTACGCGCAATTACCATGATAACAGCACCGACGCCGGGTTCCAGTTTACCTTTTATTGCGACATTTGCAACGACGGCTATAAATCCAGCTTTATAGAAAGCGAAACCTATAAAAAAAGACAAGGCGCGCGTATACTGGGGCAAGGCGTGGGTCTGGCCGGAAATTTACTGGGCGGCAAGATACGCAACCTGGCCTACACAGCCGAGCGCGGCGGCAATATCCTTTCCGAACGTTTCGACGGAAAATCCCCCGAATGGCAAAAAGAACACGAAAAATCCTTCGAGCGGGCGCAGAACGAGGCCAAGCAGCATTTTCACCGCTGCCCCAACTGCAACAAATATGTATGCGATCATTGCTATAACGAGGATGCCGGGCTTTGCACGGGCTGCGCGCCCCGGCAGGAGGTATATGTGGCGCAAGCCCACGCCCAGGCTATGAAGCGCAACATAGAAGAAGCCGGCCAGAGCGCCACCGTATGGCAAGGCAAGATAGAGAGCAAGACCACCATCTGTCCTTCCTGCGGTAAGCCAGCCGGTACCGGCAAATTCTGCAACAACTGCGGGGCCTCTATGGATTTGAAGGAATGCCCCAAATGCGGGGCAAAAAACGCGCAGGGTGTTCGTTTTTGCAATAACTGCGGCACAAATCTGGAACAGGCCGCTTTACAAAACGGCTTATGCTCTTCCTGCGGTCAGCAAAACCCTCCGGGTACAAAATTCTGCGGAAACTGCGGCAATAAGCTGTAAGTATATAGGCAAATGGCGCATTAAGATCTGCAAAATATAGGAACGTTGTATTTGACGCGCCAAAAATACCGGATAATTTCCGGCAGATTTGCATTGCCCAATTATTGCCGGCTTATCTTTGTTTAAAATAAAAGCAGGTTATGGGAGGCCTCCTTGTATGGATATATCATCCCCAAAGGATAATGCCGCGGATAATACGGGCAAAGTACCGGTAACAGAATACACGGCCTGTGCAGCTTCCGCGCTGGTTAACGGAGAGGTAACGCTAAAGATCGGCGAAACCGCGCTTACCGTTACGGCCTTATTTGATGTTGCAAGTATATCTTTTGCCGAAATAAACGGGCTTAAGCATACGGATAATACCGTTACCGTTAATGCGGATAGCGGGGATTATGAGTTTACCCGCTTGGGAAGCTGGTGTAAGCCGTTTTACGATTCGTTATACGAAGCCTATAACAAGGCGGTGCTGCGCTCTTTGTTTATAAAAGGCAGCCCCATACTTACGGCAAACGGCGAGACCGGCTACAAGGAAAACGGCGAAACGGTAAGCGTTAAAGCTACCATACATATTTACGAAAACAATGTAACTGCCCTGCCGCCGGATTTGACGGCGCGGCGCGTTCCCCTTTGTTTCGTTACGGGCCTGGATAAGGGAGATTACGAGCTTACCTTGCATCTGAACACGGGGGAATTATATTCTTACGCCAAATTGGGCTACGATACTTACCCCTTTGCGGAGGAGATAGAAAAACAAATACGCAAACTGCGCGAGGGCGCTTTGGCAGCCGTAAAGGATATAGACCCATCCCTTACGGTGGCACAAGCTTCGCAACTTGCCAAGCTTATGCCACAAGGCGCGGCGGTTCCTTTGGGCAGGCTTGCTAAAATAGCGCCCTCCTTCGTTGCGTCATTGGAAAACAAGATAGCCGCCACACGCGCCGCGGAAAGCTATACGGCCTTTAAGGAAATGTGCGACCCCTTACAAATATATGTGGGCTTTAGGAAGAACGAAGTTACCGCGGAGGTAGCGGAGGAGGAGACACCCGCCGAACCTTACCTGCTATGGTTGATAGCTCCCTCCCCTTGCGGGCGGTATGCCGCGGTGGAATTTGCCGAAGCCGACAGCGCGACCTTTGTTTACAGTACCAACGGTAGCTTTACCGCTTTTGCCGAACAGCTTAACCGCGCGCTGGAAGCTATAGATTTTAAACGCGAGGCTATACGTTTGTCCGACGAAAAACTGCAAAGACCCGAAAACGCGGACTATTATATGGCAGCCAAGCGAACCGCCGCCTTGCGGTTTGTGCGTTCAAATTTTGTAGGCCGGGTAATACACTCCGGCATGGAAGCGTGGAAAAATAAGATACAGGAGTTATGGAGCTACGCTTAGGCCGCTGCTTAACAAAAAACAGATAGCTGCGGGATGCCCGGCCTTATACATCCGCTCCTTTAAGCATATTTTTAGCGGCAAACGTTATGGCAAAGGTGCATAAACAGGCGCCTAAAACGGGGATATATATTGCGGTGTTAAAGAACTGGAA
Organism: Clostridiales bacterium; assembly: GCA_009782975.1. Next base: position 2,424 of record WRIA01000075.1, on the reverse strand, counting down.
GGCAATGCCGTACAGCGCCATACCCAAGGGGGCCGCGCATTGCGCCACCGCCATGATAATAGCCATTATCTTGCCCAACATATCGTTGGGCGTTACCTTTTGTACCGATGTTATAACAAAGATGGAAATGATCGTAGCAAGGGCCGTTATCAACGCGCTGAATATCATAAGCACCACAAAAGGCGGCCAATATCCCAGCCCAATAAAGAACGGTGTTACCGCAAACGCTATCGGCAGCATAAACACGGAAGAAACCAGCAAAAGCCTGTGAAGGGTGGAAAGCTTAAGTTTTTTGGTTATCACCCCAACCAAAACCGCGCCCAATATGGTGCTAAATTCCCCTATACCCATGCCTATGCCGTACATTTTTTCGCTGCTGTTAAGTGTTATGCGAAGAATATATGGTATGCCCACAATAAAAAACGGAGTCATAAGCATATTTAAAGCCGCGGCTAAGACCATAACCTTCCGTATAACAGGTTTCTCCCGTAAAGAATAGCGTAACCCCAGCTTCATATCATTTTTGATGGTCGGGATAATACCTTTATCCCGCGCTTGCTTTGTAAAGGGGATGCAAATAAAAACTTCCATGACCGCCGAAAGGAAAAAGGCCGCGCAGCTTGCCGTTACCAGGGCGTTTAGGCCTACTACCGCGTATAAAGCCCCGCCAAGCACAGGGCCAAGCAAGCCGGATAACGCCCCCACGCCGGTAACAACTCCGTTGCCGGAGGCAAGCTGTTCTTCGCCTACCAGTATAGGAACGCTGGATTGTACCGCTGGTTGATACATGGAACTGATAAGCGAGATAGCTACAAGTATAATGCCTACAACGTAAACGGGCACATAACCGATCCCCAGCAGAATTATCAATATAAGCACTACCGCGCTGCTGGAAAAATCGAAAATGACCATAAGGTTGCGGCGGTTAAAGCGGTCGGCTATCGCGCCGCCCAAAGGCGTGAATATTATAGCGGGAATGGCCGACACCGCTATAAGTAAACCAAAAATATCGGCCCTGCCTGTAATATCCAATACATACAGGTTAAGCGCAAAGCGCAAAACGGCGGAACCGAGTATAGATACTATCTGACCGGCTACAACCAAACTAAAATCCCTGGAAAACAACTTGTTTTTCATAAGCATTTCCTCCCGTTAAAAAGAGCAGTGAAAGCAAATGGGCCCCGAGGTGTAAAAATCTTAACTAAAACAAAAATCAACTGCTCTTTGCTTTCCGATTTTTAATCTACAACGCAATAAAAAGTAACAGCTGGCATTTAGGTTGTGATATTTGTGCATTAAGTTCAAATATCTACACCTTAACATTGTTTTTATGCCCACTATATGATATACTGTTTTTGCGTTGTTTGCAACTGTATAGATAAGCGAGGTGCCATTATGGATGTTTGCTATAACAAACTGTTCAAACTAATGATTGATAAAGGTATGAAAAAGACCGATCTTTTGCGTGCCACCGGCATCAGTAAAAACACAATGAGTAAATTTTCCAAAAATGAATTTATTTCCATGGAGGTGCTGGTAAAAGTATGCCGCGTTATGGGATGCGATATTGGTGATATTATGGAAGTGCTGCCGGAATCGGGGTGTTAAGGTGCATCGTAAGGAATATAGCGCTGGGGCGGTAAAGCTTTCCTTGTTCAACTGGTAGAGATAACAACCGAAACGATTATAATTGGTGGCAGTGAAGAAATACACGTTCCTGATGGCGCGGGCAGCGGGGTTATCATTGCCGCCGATGGGTACATAGTTACTAATTACCATGTTCTTGACGGAGCAGATAAAATTATAGTAAGGCTTTCTAACGGCAAAAGTTATACGGCAGTTTTAATTGGCGGCGATACTAAAAGCGACATTGCTGTTGTAAGGGTCGACGCTATGGATCTTGTTCCGGCTTTACCGGGTACTTCAAGCGCGCTAAAGGTTGGCGAACTGGTGGTGGCGATAGGTAACCCGCTCGGCAGATTCGGCGGCACTGTAACGGATGGGATTATAAGCGCGCTTGAACGTGAAATAACTATCGACAAAGAGACTATGACTCTGCTACAAACGAATGCGGCAGTTAACCCCGGCAACTCCGGCGGTGGTCTTTTCAACTCAGCAGGGGAACTTATTGGTATTGTAATAGCCAAAACCGTTGATGCTGAAGGATTAGGGTTTGCGATCCCCATTGACGCCGCTAATGCAGTCATTGCCGTACTAATGAAAAATGAGTAGCGCGTTATCTTTATACGCCGCGGCAAACATCCTGTTGTCTATACCCGGCGATATACCACCGTTAGCGCCGCCTTTAGTATGGCCTTTGCCCATTTTACGCTAACTTTAACTAAATTGTTTCACGTGAAACATTCCCCTTTTCCCGAACAAACCGGCGGTTACACGGTTTGGCGGTTTTTTTATAATGTTTCA
>WRIA01000074.1 GCA_009782975.1 Clostridiales bacterium | reverse complement strand
AAAGGCCAGTGCTTCTCCACTGTCCGCCGGTTCCAGGCAGGGCAGTTTGGCCGCGCGGGCATAATGGCGGTTATCCTGCTCGTTTTGAGAGCTGTGCATACCGGGGTCGTCGGCGGTTATCACCACCAACCCGGCATTTACGCCGGTATAGACTGCGGTGAACAAAGGGTCGGCGGCCACGTTAAGCCCCACATGCTTCATAGCGGCCATGGCCCGCGCCCCGCCTACCGCCGCGCCGAAGGCCGCCTCCAGCGCAACCTTCTCGTTTGGCGCCCATTCCGCGTACAACTCCTTGTAGCGGGCGGCGTTTTCGGTGATCTCCGTGCTGGGCGTACCGGGGTAGGCGCTTACCACCCGCCCGCCGGCCTGCCAAAAGCCGCGGGCCACCGCCTCGTTGCCTGTCAGCAATTTTTTGGTCATAGCATTACCTCCATAATATAATATGCTTTATCATAAAAATAATGTATAAACAAGGCAAAAAAATACACTGTCGGATCAAAAAATGTTTAACTTGTTAAATAAAAAGTTTAACTTCCTAAATAAAATATTTAGATATCTAAACATTTTATTTTATGCATCAGGTTGTAAATATACATTACCCGTACAACTCAGCCGCGCTCGTCGAACACGCGCCTGGCCTTGCCCTGACTGCGTTCCAGGCTATGGGGCTCCACCAGTTTTACCTTTACATTGATGTTTAGCACCTGATGCAGGCGTTGCCGCGCGGTATTAGCCAGTGCTTCCAGCTTGCCGTAGTGATCCAGCATATCCGCGTCCGTAAATTCCACCCACACTTCCAGATTATCCAGGTAGTTTTTGCGGGTAACGTGTATCTGATAATGGGGGCTTATGCCCTCTATGCCCAAAAGCGCGCTTTCTATCTGCGAGGGGAATACATTTACGCCGCGGATGATAAGCATATCGTCGGCCCGGCCGGATATTTTTTCCATACGGGCATGTGTACGCCCGCAGGAGCAGGGCTCCTGATGGATAACGGAGATATCCCGCGTGCGGTAGCGTATGATGGGCAGGGCTTCTTTATCCAAGCTGGTAAACACCAGTTCCCCCTGTTGTCCCTGGGGCAGCACCCGGCCGCTTTCGCCATCTATGGTCTCCACAATAAAGTGATCCTCGGCTATGTGCATACCGCAGCGGCTTTCGCATTCCCCGGATACGCCGGGGCCTATCAGCTCGCTCATGCCGTAGTTGTCGGTGGCGGTTATGGGCAGCACGCGCTCTATTTCCAGGCGCATCTTTTCCGTCCAGGGTTCGCCGCCAAACAAACCCAGCCGCAGCTTTGTGCGCTTTTCTATGTCTATATCCAGTTCGGCGGCGCGTTCCGCCAAATACAGAGAATAGGACGGGGTGCAGATAAGCGCGGTGCTGCCGAAATCCTCCAACAGCATAAGCTGCCTCTCCGTATTGCCGCCGGAAGCCGGGATAACGGCGGCGCCTACGCGCTCCAGTCCGTAATGCAGGCCAAAACCACCCGTAAACAGGCCGTAGCTAAAGGCTATCTGGGCTACGTCTTTATCCGTTACCCCGGCCTGGCTTACTATGCGCGCCATAAGTTCCGTCCACATATCCAGGTCGTGGCGGGTATAGCCTACCACGGTGGGTTTGCCGGTGGTGCCGCTGGAAGCGTGTACGCGCACCAGCTTATCCTTATCCACAGCCAGCAGGCCAAAGGGATAATTCTCTCTGAAATCGGCCTTGGTCATAAAGGGAAGCAGTTCCAGATCTTTAAGGCTTTGTATGTGCCGGGGCTTTAAACCGGCCTTATCCATTTTTGCCCGGTAGTGGGGCACATTTTCGTATGTCCATGCTACCGTCCATTTCAGTCCTTCAAGCTGCAATGCTTCGATACCCTTGCGGCTCATTGTTTCCCGCTCTTTGTTCCAGATCATATACATCCTCCTATACTACCGTATTACGCTTCACTGTAAATTTCTATAAAACCGTGCCGATTCCTGCCAAGCGGGCGTCAGTTGAATTTTATCTCGTAGGCATATTGCAGCTTGCGGTGATAATCCAGCTCTACCAGATCGGCGGGAGTTACCCTGCCTTCCCTTTTTTCAAAGTATTGCAGCCCTGCATATTTAAGCATTGTATAAACAAACTGGGAACAAAACATGATATTTGCCCTATGGGAATACTTTAGGATAAGCCCCAGTATATTATAGGCGCTGCCCTCTTTGTTTATTTCCTCTATCTTTTCTATAAGCAGGCGTTTTTGCTCTTCGGTAGCCTCCAGGCTGTAAACGATAACACAAGCGTCCTCCTTTTTGTTGAAAAAATCTATGGTCTCATAGTTCAAACCGGGGGGATAAACACGTTCTCCCCCATTGTAGCTGATGATAGTTTTAAGTTCCGCGTCGAAGGACAACGAAGCGTGATTATACTGCTTTTGGGTAAAAACGGAAATAAGCTCGCTGGCCGCGCTGCCCGTATTGGAAACAACTATGTAAATATGCGGGTCTTGCAGCGTATTATAGGCAGTTTCGAAATACTCCCTGGTAAGCGTGCCATTATTGATGTAGCGGAAGGAATTATGCCGCGGCAGATCCGCAACCAGTTCTTCCAGGTTTTTAGGGGAGACCGAACCCCCCAGCTTTTGTATCCCTTTTACCACGGATACAACTTTTTCTTTATTATTTCTGGCCTCGCTAAAGCTAAAGGTCGTAATATCCTGCAAGGAGGGCATATAAAAAGAGGCGTACTTGTTTACGATAAAAAAACGCTCCAGCACAAAGGGTATTGCTATGCCCGCCACGCTGAATATCTTATTGAAATAAAGCTTTAGCTCCCCGCCGCCGTTATTGCCGTATATGGAATTGTTAAGGTAAAGCAGCATAATAAGAAAAAGCGTGTAGGAAACCGCCATAAGCAGTTTAAGGCGTTTTTTGGAGGGTATGCTTACAGAGCGCAGCAGCAGGAATATATACACAAATATATAGGAAAGGGCAAAAAGCTGCCGGTTGCCATACAAAAAAAATCCTGCCAAAAATAATGCCACGGCGGCCTTTACCGCTATATGATAAACCTTTAGGTTATACAATATCTTCCCCTGCTTCCGTTTCCAGCAGCCACAGCCGCGTCTCGGCTATAGCCGTGGCTACCGCCTCCGGCGCCGGGCCGCCATAGCTGGCGCGCGCCGCCACGCAACGCTTTAGTGAGATAGCTTCATACACATCATCCCCGAACAAAGGGCTTTGCGCGCGCAGTTCGTCCATGCTCAATTCTTCCAGTGTCTTAGCGGATCCTTCGGCATACAGCACCAGTTTGCCCGTTACCTCGTGGGCCGCGCGGAAAGGCAGGCCCTTGCGAACAAGATAATCGGCCATATCCGTGGCGTTTATAAAGCCCTGGCCCGCTGCCCTGCGAATATTTTCCTTTTCCACCTGTAAGCCGGCCAGCATGGGCGTAAACACTTGCAGGCAGTTGCGCAGAGTATCGGCGGCGTCGAACACCGCTTCCTTGTCCTCTTGCATATCCTTGTTATAGGCCAGCGGCAGGCCCTTCATCACCGTCAGCAGCGCCAGCAAATTCCCGTAAACGCGGCCTGTTTTGCCCCGTATAAGCTCCGCCATATCCGGATTTTTCTTTTGCGGCATTATAGAGGAACCCGTGCTGTAGGCGTCGTCCAGGCGGATAAAAGAAAACTCCCGGCTGCTCCACAGTACCAGTTCCTCGCAAAAGCGGGAAAGGTGCATCATTATTATAGCGGCAGCGGAAAGAAATTCCAGCGCGAAATCCCGGTCGGCCACGCTATCCATGCTGTTGGCGGTGGGCGCCGTAAAGCCAAGTTGCGCCGCCGTGCTAACGCGGTCTATGGGGAATGTTGTACCGGCCAGCGCGGCGCTGCCCAAAGGGCAGAAGTTCATCCGGCGGCGCGAGTCGCGCAGGCGGCCGAGATCGCGCATGAACATTTGCGCGTAAGCCAGCAGATGATGGGCAAATGTTACGGGCTGGCCCGGCTGCAAATGGGTGTAACCGGGCATAACAGTATCCGTATGCTGCCCGGCCAGGTCGGCCAGGGTAGAGACAAGTTCCTTTAAGCTGCCCTCTATGCACAGGGTCTGCCGCCTTAAATACAACCGCAGATCGGTGGCGACCTGATCGTTGCGGCTGCGGGCCGTATGCAGCTTTTTGCCAAGTTCTCCCAGTTTTTGCGTAAGCAGCATCTCTATATTGGTATGTATATCCTCCTCCGCCGTATCGAAAACTACTTCGCCCCGGTCTATCTCCTTTGCCAGCTCCCCCAGGGCGTCTATAAGCCGCCGCGCTTCCTCCCCGCTGATGATGCCGGCAGAACCCAGCATGGAGGCGTGAGCTATGGAGGCGGCTATATCCTCGGCGTACAGCCTTTGGTCGAAGCCGATGGAGGAATGAAAACCCCCGGCTGTGCTGTCCGTGTTTTTGCTGAAGCGCCCGCCCCATAATTTCATACACTAACCTCCGTTTGTCTTTTGTTTAGGCTTTATTCGCCATATATTTTTTCATACCTGCCTGCCCTAAATCGCCCGTGGTTTTCGCCCCCTACAATGGGGTAACGTTTCGGGGTTTGGGTGGTGGTTGTACCGTAGGGGCGGATGGCAATCCGCCCGTGGTTTTCGTTCGCCCGTCTTTGCGAGCGAAGAATCTTTAAGACCCTTCGCGTTGCTCAGGGTGACAATAAACCGTCAACCGGGCGGTTTCGTCTACGTCTGACATCTGACGTCTGACAACTGTTTTACTCGTATTTCTTTCCGCT
>WRIA01000073.1 GCA_009782975.1 Clostridiales bacterium | reverse complement strand
TGAGTATTCCCGCTATGTGGGGGATATTTTCGGCGCTCCACTGGCCGTGGAAGCCTTGCTGGCATTTTTTCTGGAATCCACCTTTTTGGGCCTATGGGTGTTCGGCTGGGAAAAGTTATCCAAAAAACTGCATTTGGCCTGCATATGGCTGGTGACAGCGGCCAGTGCCATATCCGCGTTCTGGATACTTACCGCCAACTCTTTTATGCAAAACCCGGTGGGCTACGCCATAAACGAGGCCACGGGCCGGGCGGAGCTTACAAGCTTTGCCAAACTGCTTACCAACCCCCATACCGTCTATCAATACGCTCATGTGTTTTCCGCGGCTTTGGCCACGGCAGGCTTTTTTGTACTGGGCGTATCGGCCTATCAGTTGATAAAGGGCAGGGAGCGGGAACTGTTCTGTAAATCCTTCAGGCAGGCGGCCTTATTTGCCTGCATAGGCACGATCGCGGTGTTCGGCGTGGGGCATTTTCAGGGTATGTACCTGGTGCAGGAACAGCCTATGAAAATGGCGGCGGCGGACGCCCACTGGAACACCGCCGATAAGCCGGATTGGGCCGTTATCGCCTTCCCGGATAAAGCCAGCGGCCAAAATTCCTTTGCCATAAAGGTGCCGGGCCTATTAAGCTTTCTTTCCTACGGCCGGTTTGGCCGCCAGGTAGAGGGCATAAACGAAATTCAGGACAAAATGACCTCCGAATACGGGAGCGACGACTATATACCAAATGTATGGCTGACATTTTACGCCTTCCGCTTTATGCTGGCCGCCGGCGGACTGATGCTGCTTTTCTCCCTGCTGGCGCTGTTATGGCGGCGGCAGGAAGCGCTGGCTGAACATAAGGGGTTCCTAAAACTGCTTATACCGGCCATACTGCTGCCCTATATAGCCAATACCGGCGGCTGGCTGGTGGCCGAGGCCGGGCGGCAGCCCTGGATAGTATATGGCCTGCAAACGGTAGGCCAGGGTGTTAGCCGTGTGGTACCGGCGCCTGTGGTGCTCCTTTCCCTTCTGGGCTTTACCGTAATTTATTCTGTGCTGCTGATATTTGCGGTAAAGCTGATAAAGAAGGTCTGCCGCGAGGGTTTGGCCGCTGAAACAACGGAACAGGAGCCCGCTGTGGCTACCGCCGGTCAAGGAGGTAGGGTATGATGAATCTTAACATATTATGGTTTATCCTGGTTTCGGTGCTGTTTGCGGGATACTTCTTTTTGGAAGGCTTCGATTACGGCGCGGGCGCTCTGTTGCCTTTGTTGGGCCGTACAGATAATGAGCGGCGGCTGATTCTTAACAGCCTGGGCCCTGTGTGGGACGGCAATGAAGTATGGCTGCTTACGGCGGGCGGGGCTATCTTTGCGGCCTTTCCGCACTGGTACGCCACGCTATTTAGCGGTTTTTACCTGGCCTTGTTCTTGATGCTGCTGGCCCTTATCCTGCGTATAGCCGCACTGGAATTCCGCGGCAAGAAGCAATGCCCCACCTGGCGGCGGCGCTGGGATATAGCCCTTACCGTAAGCAGCGCCTTGCCGGCTTTTTTATGGGGAGTGGCGGTCACTAATCTTGTTACAGGGGTGCCTGTCGGCCCCGATATGCAGTACGCCGGTACTTTCTGGAATCTGCTGGCTCCCTGGGATATACTGGGCGGCTTATGCTTTTTGGCCTTGTTCTGCTATCACGGCTGCATATTCATAAGCTTAAAGACGGATAACAAGGCCCTGCAAGTGCGTGTTAAGCAATATGCGCCGCGTTTCTTTGCGGCCATGCTTGTTATGCTGGTCATATGGCTGGTATGTATGTTCTTTTTAAGCGGTATGCTAAAATCCTTGGCGGCGCTGGCCCTTACTTTACTGGCAGCGGCGGCGCTGGTGTTTTCTATACTCTCCTTTTTAAAAGGGCGTTCGGGCCGGGCCTTTATAGGCACGGGCGCGGCTATAGCCTTTTTCACCTTCGCCGTGTTTGCCGGTATGTTCCCCAATGTTATGACCTCCACCCTGGACCCGGCCTGGAGCCTTACCATCTATAACGCGTCCTCCTCGCCCTACACACTAAAGATCATGAGCATAGTGGCCGGCTGCCTGGTTCCCGTGGTCCTTGCTTACCAGGCCTGGACCTATTGGGTATTCCGCAAAAGGATCACGGAAAGCGATTTAAAGCACCTGGAATACTAAGCTGTGATAGATAAAAACCTGCTGCGGGAGAGCCTGCTGGTAAAAGGACGCATGGCCGCCGTGGTTATCTGCGGCGTTTTTGGCGGCTTATGCGCTGCCGGGCAGGCTTGGCTGCTGGCTTCGCTGGTGGCGGCGCCCTTTGCGGAAGGGATAGGCTTACAAGAACTGCAAATGCCGCTTACGCTGCTTTTGGCCGTTATCCTGTTGCGGGGCGCATTAAACTGGCTGGAAGAACGTTACGCGCTTTTCTTAAGCGGCAGTGTGCAGCAAAGCCTGCGACGCCGTTTGTTGAAAAAAATAGACGCCCTTGGCCCGGTAAAAATGCGCGAGGAGCAGTACGGCGAACTGCTGACCATGCTCACCGAGGGCCTGGACGCGCTGGAGACATATTTTCAAAAGTACCTGCCACAACTATTTAAATGCGCCATACTGCCGGTGGCTTTTCTTATCATCATCTTTCCTCTGGATTGGCAGACTGGGCTGCTTATGCTTATCACCGCGCCCTTAGTTCCCCTTTTTATGTCCCTTATTGGCCAGTGGACCAAAAAACATACGCTTAAGCAATGGCAACTGCTTTCCCGCATGGGCGGCTATTTTCAGGATGTTTTTGAGGGGCTTTCTACCCTAAAGCTGTTCGGACGCACCGCCGGACAGCGGCAAAAAATAGCCGCGCTAAGCGAGGCTTTCCGCGCCACCAATCTTCAGGTGCTTAAATGGGGTTTTCTTTCGGCCCTGGTGCTGGAAATGCTCACCACCATATCTATAGCCATGATATCCGTGGGGTTGGGTCTTAGGCTGGTCTATGGCTTGATCAGCTTTAAGAGCGCCCTTTTTTTGCTTTTTTTGGCCCCGGAATTCTATTTGCCGTTGCGCTCCTTAAGCGCGCAATACCATAACAGCTTGAACGGCGCGGCAGCGGCCAAAAGTATATTTGACCTGCTTAAGCGGGAGGACTGCTGCGCCAAGTTAGAAATAGCGGATACCGGCAAGGATACCGCTATAGTATTCGACGATGTAAGTTTTGTTTATGAAGCCGGGCGGCCGGCTCTGGACGGCGTAAGCTTTACCCTGCAAGTCGGGGAAAAGCTGGGGCTGATAGGCGCCTCCGGCAGCGGCAAAACAACGCTGCTGCATTTGCTGGCCGGTTTCATCCGGCCGGACGCGGGCCGCATAACCCTGGGCGGGCTGCCTGTTGCCGACCTTAGCCCGGAAACGCTCTTAAGCCGCATAGCCTTTGTATCCCAGGATCCTTATCTTTTTAAGGGGTCGGTAATGGATAATATATGCCTGGGAGCGAACACGGCCGGGGAGGAAGAGGTCGTTTCTCTTTGCCGGGAGTTAGGGGCGCACGAGCTGTTCTCCGCCCTGCCGGATGGCTATCATACAGCCGTGGGCCAGGGCGGCTATGCTCTCTCCGGCGGGGAGCGGCAACTGCTGGCCATAGCTCGCGCTTGCCTTAAGGACGCGCCCCTTATACTGCTGGACGAGGCCACCCGCAATGTGGATTGGCGGCATAATTATCTGTTGCAACAGGCTTTGGCGCATCTTACCCAAGGCAAAACCGTGATAGCCATAGCTCACCGCCTGCAAACGCTGGCCGGTATGGATAAACTGCTGGTGTTGGAGGAAGGCAAAGCCGCCTTGTTCGGCCCCTTGCGGGAAATACTGGAGCGGCCAGACGTTTTATCCGGCTTGCCGGAAAAAGGCGCTGCCATTGAAAAAAGCGCCTTGCAGGCGGCATCTTACACAACGCCGCAAACTTCATCATACATATCGACACACATATCATCCCCTGCCCCGCCGCAAAAAAAAGCGTCCCTTACCGGTATGCTTAAGCTGTGCCGCCCTTACGCGGCGCTTATCACCGGTTCCTGCCTGCTTTCGGCCTCCGCCATCGCCGCCAATATCGCTTTGCTGGGTTTTTCCGCCTATCTTATCAGCCGCGCCGCCCTTTCCCCTCCTTTGCTGGATCTTATGATGGTAATAGTGGCGGTGCGTTTTTTCGGCATAAGCCGCGCTGTGCTGCGTTACGCGGAAAGGTATATCAGTCACGACGTTACCTTTCGTATACTGGCCAAGCTGCGCCTGTGGTATTACGACCAAACGGAAAAACTTTCCTACGTTTCCCTGCAACGCTTGGGCCTGGGACGGGTGTTCCAACACATAATCGGCGACGTGGATATACTGAAGTATTTTTACCTGCGGGTACTTACCGTACCGGCCCAGGCTTTGCTGATCTGGGCGGCGGCTTTGCTCTTTTTAAGCATTTTTAGCCGGAAGCTGACGCTGATACTAAGCGTATTCTTCTTACTGGGCGGTATAGTGTGCCCTTACCTGCTACAGCGTTTTTCCAGCCGCCGCCGCGCGGATCATAACGCCGACAGGATCTTTTACAGCGAGGAGCTTTACGACTATATAAACGGTCTGGCCGACCGGCAGATATATGGCGATACGCGGCGGCGGCTGGATATTATAGAGGATCACGGCCGGAAGCTATTGCGGGAGCGGCAATATATAGGTCTGGCGGATGGCTTTGCCGCCGTATCCACCTCCCTGCTGGCTAACCTTGCCCTGTTCGCGGCGCTTACGGTGATGATACCGTTGACGGCGGAGCTTAAGGTAAGCCCGCTTATGCTGGCCGCTGTT
>WRIA01000072.1 GCA_009782975.1 Clostridiales bacterium | reverse complement strand
ATTTACTTGACAAAAAATGATTATTTAATTTTGTCAAGCGGACGAAACGGCTATACATGCCTGAGCTAAAAATTTGTCAGGCTCAAGCGTGCAAATTTCATCATGCAAATACATGACATATACAGGGCCGGATACCTTTAGCCTGTTCTCATCCGTATACGCCTTCATCCTCATGGGCAAATCTCCCATGTCGCCGTAATAACCCCGTGTAAATCCGATAAGGTAGTCGCCGCTTTTGCGTATATGCGTCCCGACCGGGTCTATTGTAAAAAAATAATCGGGCTGCGACGGCGCGTCCTCAAACGTCTCAAGGCTGTCCCAATACCCTCCGACGGGAAAGTCCAAGTTAATCCTCAGTTCGTCGGAGCGGCTGACATACGACGCGAGCGAATTGATAAATGTCTCGCCCTCCTGATACTCGTTCCGGGGCCAGAGGATAAGCGCTTTATCTTCCCGGTATAGTACGGAAATTTGAGTTTCGTCAACTCTTATCCCATAACGGATCAGTTCCTGCCTGGCATGGATGATGGAATAACGCATCCGTAATTGTTGCATTTCCATATCCATCTGCCTTTCCTGTTTTTCCAGCAGCTTTAAAAAATTCACCGGATCCCGCTCGTCCCGCAGCTCGGCTATGGTTTTTAAGGGTATCTCCAGGTCGCTTAAGGTGGTGACAAAATTTAAAGCCAGCAACTGCACGGGGGAATAATAGCGGTACTTATTTTCGTTGCTGCGTTTTATGGGAGAAAAAAGCCCCATTTCATCCCAGTAACGCAGCGTAGTGGTCTCTATGCCGGATACCTTGGCAAACTCGTGTATGGATAATAAATCTTTCATAGCCGCATGACCTCCCGGATATGGTAAAATTCATCATTCTTATAACAATAATATACAAGAAATTCATAAAATAATCAACAGGCAGTTTTGGGGATAATATTTTTAATTTTCAATAATAAGCGCTTTGCGGATTTTTTTGTTATAATGCTTTATGTAGTTGTAAAATAGCATTGCTATGTCATAATTCATACCTGTTAGGAGGGAGTTTTTAAAATTATGTCCAAAAAACTGTATAAGGTAAGCGTGGTAGAAAAACTGTGCAAGGCCTGCGGCATTTGCGTTGCCCTTTGCCCCACCAAGGTCTTAGGCACCACGCCGGAAGGCAAGGCGCAGGTAGTCAATGCGGACGCCTGCACCGGATGCCTTACCTGCGAGATGCATTGCCCCGATTTTTGTGTGGAAGTGGAGGCGAGAGAAAATGACTAAAGTAAGATTGGTGCAAGGCAACGAAGCCTGCGCCCTGGGCGCTTTGGCCGCCGGGGCCACCTTTTACGCCGGCTATCCCATAACCCCATCCACAGAGGTGGCGGAATATATGGCTGCCATGCTGCCGCCACGCGGCGGTAAATTTCTGCAAATGGAGGACGAGATCGCTTCTATGGGCGCTATCATAGGCGCCTCCTGCACGGGGGCCAAAGCCTTTACCGCCACTTCCGGGCCGGGCTTTTCCTTGATGCAGGAATTGCTGGGCTACGCGGTCATAACCGAGGTGCCTATAGTTATAGTGGATGTACAGCGCCCCGGCCCTTCCACCGGTCTGCCTACGCTTTCCTCCCAGGGGGATATCCAGCAGGCGCGCTGGGGAACTCACGGCGATCATTCCGTTATTGCGCTGGCCCCGTCTTCGGTGATGGAAACATATTTCGAGACCATCAACGCCTTCAATCTGGCGGAAAAATATCGTAATCCCGTTATTCTGCTGCTGGATGAGGAGATAGGCCATCTGCGGGAATGCTTCAGCGTGGGGGATGATACTGTGGAGATCATCGACCGCAAGCGGCCGGATTGCCCGCCGGAAAAATATTTGCCCTATTCCAACAGCGAACCGGGCGGCGTACCCCAAATGGCGGATTTCGGCTCCGGCTACCGCTATCATGTAACGGGCCTTACCCATAACGAAAAGGGCTTTTATACAAGCAAGTTGCCGGAAGTAGATGCCGTGATGCGCCGTCTTTCTGCAAAGATAGAGGATCATGTGGACGAGATAGCCACCTTTGAGGAGATAGAAACGAAGGACTGCGAGGTATTGCTGGTAGCCTATGGCAGCGTGGCCCGCAGCGCCCAACAGGCGGTGCAGGAATTGCGGGAGCAAGGCATAAAAGCGGGGCTTTTAAGGCCCATAACCATCTGGCCCTTCCACGATCAGCGTGTAAAGAAGGCCTGCACCGGCAAAAAGGCCGTTATAGTACCGGAGATGAACCTGGGCCAGTATGCGCGGGAAGTCGAGCGCGTGGCCCCCTCGGATGTGCCTGTAATGCCCCTTACCCGCGTGGATGGGGAGCTTATAGTGCCGGAAGAGATCATCGCCAAAGTGAAGGAGGTGCTGTAAATGAAGGCGGTATATAAAAAGTATTTCCGCGGTAATCTGCCCCATATCTGGTGTGCGGGCTGCGGTAACGGCATCATAATGAGCGCCTGGGCCCGCGCTATGGAGCAACTTGGCCTGGATAAAGATAAATGCGTGGGCGTATCCGGCATAGGCTGCTCTTCCCGCATTACCGGCTATTTGGATTTAAACACTTTGCATACAGCTCATGGCCGCTCTCTGCCTTTTGCCACCGGCGTAAAAATGGCAAACCCGGAGCTTAACGTATTCGTATTTTCCGGCGATGGCGATTGCGCGGCTATAGGCGGCAATCACTTCATCCATGCCTGCCGCCGCGATATGGATATGACGATGATAGTTTTCAACAACCACATTTACGGCATGACAGGCGGGCAGTTTTCCCCGCTTACGCCGTTCGGCAAAAAAAGCACCACCTCTCCTTACGGCACGGTGGATCATGGCTTCGACCTTTGCAAGCTGGCTACCGGCGCGGGCGCGTCCTTTGTGGCGCGGGGAGACATCTTCCATGCCAAGCAGTTGACGGATCTTATTGTGGAGGCTCATGGGCATAAGGGCTTTTCCGTTATAGGGGTCATGGCTACCTGTCCTATTTCCTACGGCCGCCGCAACAATATGCCTAAACCGGCCGATATGATGAATTATATAAAGGAACATACGGTAAGCAAGGCGCGGGCCGATAAAATGACCCCGGAGGAGCTGGATGGCAAGATAGTGGTGGGCGTACTGCACCGGCACGAACCTGTGGAATACACAGCAGAATACAAAAAACTGGTGGCACGCTTGCAGGGAGGTGAAAAATAATGGCGCAGAACTGGAAGATACGTTTAAGCGGCACCGGCGGACAGGGCGTTATAAAAGGCGCCATGGTATTGGCCGAGGCGGCCCTTATAGACGGCAACAACGCTACGCAATCCCAGGTTTACGGCCCGGAATCCCGCGGTGGTTCCACCAGGGCCGAGGTAAATATTTCCGACAAACAGATACTTTTTCCTAAGGTGGAAACCCCCAATCTGTTGCTTACCATGTCTTTGGAGGCCTACGATAAGTATTCCGGCAATATCGCACAGGGCGGCATCCTGGTGCTGGACGGCGATATAGGCAAAGACGGCAAACACGAGGGCGTTAAGGTATACAGCGCGCCTATCACCGTTATAGCCAGGGATCAGCTGGGCAACGAGATGTGCGCCAATGTGGTGGCGCTGGGCGTGATAAACGCCATCACCCACATGGTCAGCGACGAGGGTATGGAGGAATCGCTGCGGCGCAACTTCAAGTCCTCTATATTCGATCTTAATATGCGGGCTTATCAGGCTGGTTTGCAGGCTGTTATAGCCGGCAAATAATTGAGCCGCCGGCCTTGGAACTTTGCTGAATTATTTTTGGGGAACGGCTGTTTGCCGTTCCCCAAAAATCAGAATATGTTAACAATGTAAAAACGGCGGGATCGGAGTTAGGCAAGTGCAAAAAAAATCTTACCAGCAGCAAGTTATATATGTGCGGCCGGAATGGAAAATCTGGCCCAGCTTTATGATACTTATACTGGTGGTGGCGCTGGGTGTTGCGCTGGCCCCTTTCGGGGAAAGCGTTAAAAGGCCCGGCGGCTTTTTGCTGCTGGCCAATGTGCTGCAATTTGCCTGTTTTTTCCTTATACCCCTTTTTGTTGTCACGGTAGGGCATAAGCAGCCACTGCAAGCCTTGGGCATACAGGAAATATCTTTCGCCCGGGGTCTGGGCAAGGGCCTGCTGTGGGGAGTTATGCTCTATATACTTAATGTGCTTGCCTCCGTACTGCTGGTTATGGTTTTTCCCGAACACCCCCAGGAACAGCAAATGATAATGCAGGCCATGCTGGAGGAGGGGAACTCCTTCGAGCTTGCCGGCCTGGTTTTTTGTGTTATAGTGCTGGCGCCGGTAGGGGAGGAGATGCTTTTTCGCGCCTTTATGCTGGGTGCGCTGGAAGCCCGTTTCGGCGGCCTGGCCGGGGTAGTTATTTCCTCGCTGGTTTTTGGGGCTATACACTGCTGGGAATCCTTATGGTTCTTTTTGCCTCTGTTTTTGGGGGGATGCGGCTTTGCCCTGCTGTATATAAAATACCGCGATATTTACTTAAATATTATCGCACACGCCGTCTGGAACAGCATAGCAGTAGCCCTTATGTTTGCCATTAGGGGTTGACCATTTATTTTAAAGGACTTTTTGTTACAGGAACGAATATATAGTAATATATACTTTTTTGCATGGAGGTATCATCATGTCTTTTACAGGCAACGCCATAGTGGCCCAAAGCGGAGGCCCTACGGCTGTTAT
Organism: Clostridiales bacterium; assembly: GCA_009782975.1. Next base: position 190 of record WRIA01000072.1, on the reverse strand, counting down.
CAACAACAGCGTGGCCGGAGTGCTGGAAGCCTGGTATAAATATGCCTCCGGTGGCCTTATATATGCCGGTATCAGCGGAATAAAAGGCATATTGGAAGGGCATATCATAGATTTGGCCGCCCAGGAAAAAGGCGTGCTTAAGGGTCTTAAATATACGCCCGGCGCCGGCCTGTTCTCTTGCCGCCATAAG
>WRIA01000071.1 GCA_009782975.1 Clostridiales bacterium | reverse complement strand
CCGGTGTGTAGAACGGCTCCGACACAAACGAGCGAACCGCCTCCTCGCGGCTGACGATGAGCGCCAGTGTGGGCGACTGCACCCGCCCGACGTTGAGGGTGGTACCGTACAGGCAGGAAAAGAGCCGCGTGGCGTTGATCCCGACCACAAAATCAGCCTGCGCCCGGCAGAGAGCGGCGTGGTAAAGGTTGTTGAAATCAGCGCCCGGACGGAGCTTGTCGAAGCCCTCCCGGACGGCTGAGTCTTCAAGGCTGCTGATCCACAGCCGCAGTATCGGCTTCTTGCATTTGCAATGGTCGTAGACCAGGTGAAAGATGAGCTCGCCCTCTCTGCCGCTGTCGCAGGCGTTGACGACCGCGTCCACATCGGAGCGGTTCATCAGGGATCGCAGGATATCAAGCTGTTTCTTCTTGCCCTTGGACGCCCGATACTTCCATACGTCCGGCAGGATCGGCAGGGTATCATACGACCATCGCTTGTACTCCACCCCGTATGCGTCGGCTGGCGCGAGTTCCACAAGATGCCCGAAGCACCATGAGATGAGCCAGCCCCCGCCCTCAAGATAACCGTCCCCGCGTTTCTTCGCACCGAGGACGGAAGCCAGCGTTTGAGCTACGCTGGGTTTTTCGGTGATGATTAACTTCAAACGAAGCCCTCCTTTTTTCATGATTTTGGTGTATAATATATGTTGATACTTTTTCGGGGGTAACGGATTATGGACAACAAGCCTTCACGCATATATTGGTTTTCCGGCACGGGCAATTCCCTGTTTGCCGCCAAATGCCTTGCAAAAGGGCTAAATGGCGAAATTACCCTAATACCCATAGCCAACGGCGTGCCAAGCGGGGCGGTGGGCGGCAAAGGGGAAAAAGTGGGGTTCGTGTTCCCTTCCTATTACGGCAACCTACCCCGTATGGTGCGCTCTTTTGCGGAAAAGATACAGATAGTTCCCGAAACATATATTTTTGCCATAGTAACTATGGGGGCCTTAGGCCAGGGCAGCGTAACGGCGCTTCGCTCCGTACTGCGGGAAAAAGGCCTGCGCCTGGATTATGGCAGGGGCATAAATATGCCCGCCTGTTATGTTATAAAATATGACCCCGCGGATAAAAACAAATGCCTGGGCAGGCTGGATAAAACAAACAGGCTTATGGGGCGCATAGCTTCGGATATCGCCGCCGGGGCAAGGTCTGTAAAAGGCTTAAAATTCGCCGCCAATAATTTGTATAAGGATATTGCATCCCTGGATACGGAATTTTTTGCGGAGGATACCTGCGACGCCTGCGGGCAATGCGCGCGTATCTGTCCTGCCGGCAATATTATAATGGAGGGGGGCAAACCCCTGTGGCAGCACAGGTGCGAGCATTGCATAGCCTGCATAAGCTGGTGCCCGTTACAGGCTATACAATACGGCAGCCGCACAAAGGCCAGGCGCAGATATCAAAACCCGCGTATAAAGGTTGAAGAACTGTTTTTTAAACAGTAAAGCTTATAAACGGAAAACCCGCCATAAAGGCGGTTACGAGTTAAGAGTAGGGGCGGCCTTGCTGTGGCATTAGGAATAATTTGCGTAGCAGCAGGAGAATGTCATAATGCTTGCTCCGGTAACTTTTGCCTGCTTAAACGGCTTATCTCCCTAAGGGCAAAAAAGATGGCAACGACCGCCGCCGCGCAATCGGCTATGGGGCCGGCAAAAAGTATGCCGTCTATGCCCCAAAAAAGCGGTAAAATTATTATAAGCGGCGTAAAAAATATTATATGACGGGTAACGGAGGTTATGATGCCCAGCCTAGCCTTGCCGATAGCGGTAAAAAAGCCGGAGGACATGGGTTGCAGGCCGTTGATAAAGGTCATAAACATAAAGATGCGGAAATAGCGGGTGGCAAAGATCATGCCCGCCTCGCTTTTTACGCCGAACATACTTATTATACGGGCCGGGAATATCTGAAACAGCAGAAAAAATATAACGCCCGCGCTAAGGCAGATAACGGCGGCTTTTTTGTATGTTTCTATAACGCGGCTGTAGTTTTTTGCGCCGTAGTTAAAGCCCCAAACAGGCTGACAACCCTGGGATATGCCTATAGATATGCCCATAAATATCATGCCCGTCTTGGCCACCACCCCGGCACAGGTAACAGGGATATCCGCGCCGTAAGCAGATAAAGCGCCGTATCCGGTAAGCTGGTTGTTCATTACTATCTGCACGACCAGCATGGATATCTGATTGATACTGGAGGCCGAGCCCAAGGCCATTATCCGCTTTATCCTGCGCCGTACGGGCCGCAGATCTCTCCATGTAAGCTCCATCTTCTGCCGCTTTAAAAAGTAAAACGCCACCATAAAGGCGGATACTGCCTGGCCTATAACCGTGGCCCAGGCCGCGCCCGCTATGCCCCATTTGCATACAAAGATGAACAGCGGGTCCAGGATGGTGTTAAGTATGGTTCCCGAAAGCATACAGGCCATGGAATAGTTGGGGCTTTTATCGGCGCGGATAAGGTGCGCCCCGCCGCTGGTAAGCACCAAAAAGGGCAGCCCGAAGGCGGTTATACCGGCGTAGGTGGTGGAATACCCCAACAGATTGTCGGTAACGCCGCAAAAACGCAGTATGGGCGCAAGAAAAAGCAATACGGCAAGCATTATGGTAAGGCCACCGGCGCACATCAAAAACAAGGCGTTACCTGCGGCGTGACGAGCCCGGCTGTCGTTGCCCCGGCCGGATTCCAGATTATAGTTGGCGGCCCCGCCCACGCCGGTAAGTAGCGCCACGGCGATACATACCGTAACTATGGGGAAGGCTATGGTGGTGGCGCCGATGGCTATATCTTCTACACCGTTGCCTATAAAAATCTGATCCGCCATGTTGTATAAAGCGCCTACCATCATGCTGATAATGGCAGGTATGGAGAACTTAGCTATAAGCTGGTTGATCGGTTTGACGCCGAGGATGTTTTCCATGCGCACAGGCTCCGGGTTTTTACTGCTGTAACAGTCGTAAGCAGTCGTTGAGCAGGTTGCGGAGCAGATCGCTGTTTATCAGCTTGAGCAATAAAGCATCATCATATTCTTGCCAAGGCAAGCCGTAAAAAGCCAGTAGATGCTTTAACCCGGCGTTGGCCTCGCTTTCGCCTATGTGATCTCTTATGTCCGGCCTAAATGTGCCCTCCGGCAGAAGAGTCGGTTTTTCCTCTCCCTTAGCCAGCGGGTCATCCGTCCAGCCCATCAGAAAAGCTGGGGATACACGGAAAATATCCGCCAGTGCGGATATCACCGGTATTTTTATATGATGGGTACCCCCACCCTTTTCCCAGCGCATTATCGTTGTTTTATGCACACCTATTTTGCCGGCTACCTCCGACTGGGTAAGTCCGCTAAAAATCCGTGCCTGCTTTAGGCGTTTCGCCAACAGATGATGATCCATATCCACCATAGCCGTCACCCCATTATTTCATAAAACAGCCGTTGTTGTTTTCACATGCTATATTATACATTAATCGTCGACAATTAGCAATAGTAAACGATAATTATTTTAAATAGTTTAGTTATTTTGGCTATTTATGTGGAAAAAGGAGCATTTTATCCATTTTTCATTGTATTATTAATGTAACCAAGATTCGGCCCAAACTATCGGCCGATAATCAAATCGAGGGTATCTCCCGACATCACCTCCGGCAATACTCCATCCCACTTTTCGTAGAATGTTTGCCTGAGCATGGCTTCCTTAACTTCTGCGGAAAGAGCGCTCCAGGCTTCCTGCATGATCCTTAGGGCTTCGGCGTCGCCCTGTGCCTTTGCAATAACGGCCTTAGCTTCGCGTTCCGCTACGGCCAACTGTTCTTCAGCCTTTATGATAGCGCGTTCTTTATCATAATCGGCGCGGAGCTTTTCCTGCTCCGCTATCATTTTTTGTTCAACGGCATTCTCAAAAGCAGCGTTAAAGGCGATATCCGATAAAGCGACCATGGTCAGATTAACATAATACTGGTCTACTACCGGAACTATCCTTTTTTCGATTTCCCCGCTCAATACGGAACGTGTTTCTACAATAAGCATGGCTCCCCTGTCGGCAAATACGCTTTTGGCGCGTTCCAAAATGACCGCCTGTAGTTTTTGTTCCAGCACGGCAACAGAGCCATATTGGCGGTTGATTTCCATCACATTATCCGCTTTGACCTGGTACTGCACGGCCAGTTGTCCGGATACTATTTGCGCGTCTTTGCTGTAGGCCTCAAAATGCAGAGGTATTTCCCTCGTTTTTATATCGTATACCTCCACAGTATCGGAGAGCCAAAAGCGCCAGTGCATGCCAGGGCCTATACTATGCTTGGCCTCCCCAAACACCTTTACTACCCCAACTTCTCCGGTGGAGATAAAGACCAGAGAGGCCGGAACTGCCGCCAGCAAAATAAGACATATAGCGGCGCAGGCGAGCATCATTTTTCTCTGTATACCCCTGGTCTTGACGGCTGCTACCACGCTTAAAACGGTAAACAGCATAAGCACTGCTGATAAAATAAACTTGATTCCCATAGTCCCTCCTCCTATGTTTGTAGTATAGTAAGGATAAAAATACTTAACAAATACTATTCGCTATTATGTATTAGATATCCTGCAACCCTTGTATTATATGGATTAGTGCAGGGCTGGCATGATTCCGATGCCGGAGTTGGGAGTATAGAGGCCGACATGTGACACAATGTTGAAAAGGGATTCTCCTGACCTCAACGCTGAAGGGCGGCACCTATGGCGGCTTGACCGTAGGCTAAGCCACCGTCGCCCGCCGGTAGGTTGCTGTTGCCGTACACCGCAAAGCCTGCGGCGGCAAGTTCCCGATGCGCCTGGGTCAAAAGCCAGATATTTTGCCAGCAACCGCCGGAGAGTGCTATCGACTTAACACCAAGCGTAGCACGGTAGCGCAGGGATAATTCCAGGATAA
>WRIA01000070.1 GCA_009782975.1 Clostridiales bacterium | reverse complement strand
CGCTGGTGCTGGAAGCGGTTTTAGGGCCGGACGCTAAGGACGCAACTTCCGTGCCTGTTATAGCGGGAGCTTACGCTGCGGCTTGCAAAAAACCGGTGCAAGGTCTTAAGGTAGGTTTGCCCCAAGAATTTTTGACTTGCGGCATAGAGCCGCAGACCGTCAAGATAATCGAACGGGCTGCCGGAATATTGCGCGAAGCAGGCGCGCAGGTGGAGGAAGTAAGCCTGCCGCATACAAAATACGCTTTATCTGCCTATTATGTGCTTTCATCTGCGGAGGCTTCTTCAAATTTGGCCCGTTATGACGGTGTAAACTTTGGTTTGCGCATAGAGCGGGATAATGTCTATGATATGATCGCCGCCACACGCGCGGCAGGCTTTGGCGAAGAGGCAAAAATACGCATAATGCTGGGTACTTATGTTACCTCCGCCGGGCAGATAGATGCCTGCTATAACCGCGCTCTGCGAGTACGCACGCTTATAAAGAGCGATTATGACGCGATTTTTGCCGCCGGATACGATTGTCTGTTGACACCTGTAACAGCAGGGGAGGTCTTTAAGCTTGGCGAACACTTGGGCGACCCCATGGCTATGTATATGACGGATAAATGCACTGTATCTGCAAATTTGGCCGGATTACCGGCTATGGCCTTGCCTTTTGCCTTACGGAACGGGCTACCCTTGGGCATACAACTGATAGGAAGGCCTTTCGGCGAGGAAACTTTGTTTACGGTTGCACAGGCACTGGAGCAGCCGCGGCTTACCCCGCCGGATATTTTGGAGCAGGCGCAGCGGAAAGGGGTGGCTTGCCGTGACTAAATATGAAACCGTTATAGGTCTGGAATTCCACGCCGAGCTTAAAACGAAAAGCAAAATCTTTTGTTCTTGCCCCACCGCTTTCGATAATGAGCCAAACATAAATATTTGCCCCGGGTGCCTGGGTTTGCCAGGTGCGTTACCGGTGCTTAACAGGCGTGTGGTGGAACTGGCAGTAAAAGCCGGTCTGGCCTTAAATTGCGAGATTCAGCCCTACAGTAAATTCGACCGCAAAAACTATTTTTACCCCGATTTGCCGGCCGGTTATCAAACCACGCAATTACCTCTGCCTATTTGCCGCAATGGTCATATCAATATTACCGGGCCGGACGGCAGCGAAAAAAAGGTGAGAATCAACCGCATACATATAGAGGAAGATGCCGGTAAGCTGGTACATAGCGGCGAGAACATTAGCGGCTCCCATTATTCGCTGCCCGACTATAACCGCTCCTCCATGCCGTTGATAGAGATCGTTACCGAGCCGGATATAAGCTCGGCCGACGAAGCCAAACAGTTTGCGGAAAAACTAAAGCTTATATTGGAGTATGCCGGGGTCTCCGATGTGAAAATGGAGCAGGGATCCCTGCGCTGCGACGTGAATATTTCTGTTAGACCGGAAGGGCAGAAGGAATTGGGCGTAAGAAGCGAGATAAAAAATCTTAATTCCTTCCGCGCCGCGCACCGCGCTATACTGTACGAACAAGACAGGCATATCCGTATGATTAAAAGCGGCGGCACACTGGTGCAGGAAACGCGCTTATGGAATGAGGACAGCGGCACCACGCAGGCCATGCGCAGCAAGGAGGATGCCAATGATTACCGATACTTTCCGGAGCCTAACCTTCCCCCCGTGATAGTGGACGAGGAATGGCTGGCGCAGATCACCGCGGAATTGCCGGAATTGCCGGAAGCACGCGCCAGACGCCTGCGGGAGGAAGTAGGTCTTAGCGATTATGACGCGGCACAGTTGGTGGCAAGCCCCCTGCTGGCACGCTATTTCGACGCGGCGGCGTTGTTGTTTACGGATACAAAAACTGTTGCTAACTGGTTGCTGGGGGATGTTTCCCGCTTGCTTAACAGCATGGAGAAGGAACCGGAGACCATACCTGTACCGGCGGAAGATTTTGCTGCCCTGCTTACCGAATTAAAGAAGGGTGCCATAAATAATAACAGCGCCAAGGAAGTGTTGGAGATAATGTTTAAAAAGGGCGGCAAGCCGGGCGATATCATCAGCGCCAAGGGTTTCGCGCAGATATCCGATAGCTCCCTGCTGGAAGACGCGGTAAAGCGCGTGGTATCCGCTAACAGCGCCGCCGCCGCCGATTACAGGAACGGCAAAACGCAGGCCCTTGGCTTTTTACTGGGTCAGGTTATGAAGGAGACCAAGGGTCAGGCTAACCCTGGTCTGGTAAAAGATTTGCTGGAAAAAACTTTACATTCTTTATAAAGCAGTTATTCAGTATATATTATTTGGAGGGTGTTAATATGCGGAAAAAAATCAAAGTTTTTTTCACGGCGGTGCTGGTTCTTTCTATGGTATTGGCTTTTGGTGCGTTTGCGCTGGCCAACGACTACAGCAGCCACTGGAGTGCGCAATTTATAGACAATGCGTCCTCCCGCGGCTGGATGAACGGGGACGGCAACGGCAATTTCCGCCCGGAATCGGCCATTACGCGCGGAGAGTTCGCGGTAATGCTGTGGCGGGCCTTGGGCCAGACGGAACCCAAATTCAACTGTCCTTTTAAGGATGTACCTGCCAGCGCCTTTTATCATCAGGCGGTAACGGCTCTTTTTGAAGCCAATGTGGTCACCGGCATGAGCAGCGATACTTATGGGCCTGATATTACGCTTACGCGAGAAATGGGCTGCACCATGCTGGCGCGGGCCTACAACCTGAACCCCTCCAACCAAAATTCCTATCAGCGCTTTGCGGATGCCGCGGAGGTTTCCGAATGGGCTCGTCCGGCAATTTCCGCCCTGGTGGAAAGGGATTATGTAGCCGGGGTGGGGGATAACAAAATTGCGCCGCGGCAGCAGCTAAAGCGCGGAGAGATGGCAAAACTTCTTACCACCGTTTATGACGGAGTAAACACGGCAATACAGCAAAGCAATCAATCCCTGCTTACAGCCTATACCAGCGGCCCCAACATATCGGTTAAGCAGATTCAGCTGGGCAGCGACGAGGTTAAGGTGACGGTGACCGCTACCGACAACCGCAGCGTGGATTATATAGGCTGGCGGGAAGCCGAAAGAGACGCTGTTTACCGCAATAACAGCGGCTTTACAAATATAACAAGCAATAAGGAGTTTTCTGTTAAAAGCAATGGATGGTACGCGATATACGCGGAAAATAAAGACGGGTTTGGCAGTTTTAGGCTGTTCGAAGTTACAACTATAGAAGAAAGCGCGCCTAAAGTGACACTTTCCCAAAGGACCGATTCGGTCACAAAAGATGTCATCATAACTATATCGGTGTCTTCTTCCAGAACCGTGGATTTTGTAGGCTGGTGTAAATCCAGGGAAGGGGAGACCTACAACAACGATAAAAACTTCAGCAATAACGGCATCACCAAAAGCGGCAACACTTACACATATAGAATAACCAACCCGGAAAGGGATTACGGCTGGTATGCCTTTTGCGCCAAGGACGATAGAAACAATTTGGGCTACAGGCTTATAGAGGTAAATAAAGGCGGCGCAACCGCTACATATACCGTTACATTTAATGCAAACGGCGGTACCGGCGCGCCGGATGCGCAAACAGTGGCTTCCGGCGGAAGGGCCACTTTGCCGTCCAAAGAACCTACTCGTACCGATTTCGAGTTTGCGGGCTGGCATATTCATCAAACAAATATTACCCCCTACAGCTTCAGCAACACTGTTACCAGAAACATAACATTGTATGCCCATTGGACAGCCAAGGGTTCCTACATGGTTATCTTTTGGCTAAACAACGGCAGCGGGGAAGCGCATACGACACAGATTGTAAAATCAGGCGAAAAGTTGAAAAGGCCTGACGACCCCGCAAAGGGCGATTGGAAGTTTACCGGTTGGTATGATATAGGAAGCTCCAACCCGAAACAATGGAATTTCGATAATGATGTTGTAACAAACCGGTTGCAGCTTTATGCCTTTTGGGATCTACCGCCGGATATCATAACCAACAGCCAGGATCTGGAGGACGGTACGGTGGGAGAGCCTTACGAAGCAGAGCTGGAAATAGAGGGGGATTCGCCTATTGCGTTGTCTGTGTCCAACGGCAGGTTGCCCAATGGTTTGGATATCGACAAGGACAAAGACGGTATTTATTATATCTCCGGCACACCTACCGCCGCAGGGACCTTTACTTTTACGCTTAAGGCCGACAATGATGTGGGTAGTATTTCTAAGCAATTGAGCATTACCATTGTTGCGCCAAGAGCCCCCAATATCACTACGAACAGCCTGCCTGACGGCACGGTGGGAACAACTTACACACAAACCCTGACCGCCATCGGCAACGCCACCATAAGATGGTCGTTGGACAGCGGCAGTTTGCCCGCGGGGCTGTCCTTATCTAACAGCGGCGTTATCTCTGGCACGCCTACAGAAGACGGCGATTTTACTTTTACTGTTAAGGCAGCAAATGACCAGGGCAGCGATACCAAGGAGCTTACTATAATCATAAACGCCGCCGTGGTAGAGCCGGAGCCGGATAGGCCGGTCATTACAACAGTTAGCCTGCCTAATGGCATGGTGGGGGTACTCTACAACCAAACTTTAGCGGCAGAGGGAGATGTGCCCATTACTTGGTCTAAAGACGGTAGTTGGCCCGGTTGGCTGAATATAGATTCGACAACTGGTGTTATCGCCGGTACACCTACGGAAGAAGGCGAATTTACGTTTACCGTTAAGGCTAATAACTTAGCCGGTGATGTTACTAAAGAATTCACTATTACAATTAATCCTGCAGAATAAAATTTATAGTTCAGAATCTCTAAAACATTAGGCTTTCTGTCTTTGGAGTGGAACGAAGCAATCTAATAGTTGCATTTATGCTGGCTTTTCTGGATCGCAACGCCGCTTAGCGGCTCGCGATGACAATCAATCATTCAAAGCCCTCCGCAAAAAACGGGGGGCTTTTTGCG
>WRIA01000069.1 GCA_009782975.1 Clostridiales bacterium | reverse complement strand
TTTCCGTCGCCCTGAGCGGAACCGCCGCCGGCCGCAAAACCGTGGAAACCAATATGGTGAGCCTGGGCCCGGTGGCGCAGGGAGCGGGCGGGGACGGATTCTTCCCGGCAGGCTGTGAATGTGAATGCGGCCAGGTGCGGCCCGCCGCCTGCGGGGAATCCATCTGGCGGTTCATGCAGGCGAAATTCGCGCCGATGGAGCCGGCGGTGCGGCGGCTGATGATGCTGCCGCTGAAGGCGCTGCAGAAAATCGGCGAGGGGGACAGCTTGCCCACCTGGGAAGGCGGCGCATGGCCGGGATACGACGAGACGCACAGCCACGCGAACAAGGCCGTGCTGGATGTGCTGAGCGGGGCCGGGGGCGCGCTTTCCTACGGCGGGGAGGAGCTTGCCGCGGCGGTACAAAAGCTGAAAACACAGGGCATGAAGGCTTTGTTGCTGGATTTGCGCTATTGCCCGGGGGGAGAGATGGAAGGCGCGGTGGAGACCTGCGGGGTGCTGGCGGGGAACGGCCCCATGGTTTTCTTTAAGGATAAGTCCGGGTGGTATTCATTTATTCCTGTGGAAGGAGTGCAGCCCTTGGGATTACCCTTGGCCCTGCTGATAAACGGGGAGACAGCCAGTGCCGCCGAGCTGGTGGCTGCCAATGTCCAGGATAGCGGAGCCGGTATTTTGATCGGTGTTCCCAGCTATGGCAAGGGCGTGATGCAGCAGGTGGTAGACTTGCCCTCCGGGGCCGGGATAAAATTTACGACCGGCAAATTCATCACCCACGCCTATCAGGATATAGACGCGGCGGGCGGCGTTATGCCGGATATTTACATTGCGGAGGAAGAAGCCCAGCGCAACAAAGCGTTGTCCTGGCTTAAAGAGCAGGCAGCCAAGGCATCCATGCTTAAATTTTATGTTGGGCTTGCCGGTTACTCCCTGGGCGGCGCATGGCAGGCCGCGGCGGTGGAGGCATTGCTGGAGGACGGCACATCCTATGTTCCCATGGAGCTTACCCTTGCCCAACTGGGCTGGAGCCGGGAGGAACGGGACGGTATAGTTTATTTTAGCCGCGGAACGCACCGCCTTATAGCGGATAAAGCCGGCCTTAGCCTTATTATGGGCAGCGGTGCGCACAAGCTTGTAAGCCGGGGGGAGACGCTTTATATGCCGGCCGCGGCGCTGCGGCAGTATGGCTACACCGTTACCTGGGACGGCGCGGAGCGCAGCGTGCGTATAGAAAGATAATTAGGAGACGGCGCGTATGAGAGAAATAATCAAAACGAATAGGGAATTATGCACCGGTTGTAACAGGTGCGTCCGCGAATGCCCTATGGAGCTGGCCAATATCACATATCTGGATGAGGCGGGCGCCATTAAAGTCGAAATCGACAATACCAAATGTATAGTTTGCGGACGGTGTCTTGCCGCCTGCAAACATCAGGCGCGGTATTATGAGGACGATATAGTAAAGTTCTTTGACGACCTTAGTGCGGGGGTGCCAATATCCCTGATAACGGCGCCCGCTATCAGAACAAATATACCGGAGTACAGGCGATTGTTCACATATTTAAAAAAGCTGGGCGTGCGTAAGATATATGACGTATCCCTGGGCGCCGACCTTTGCATCTGGGGGCATGTAAGGTATATAGAAAAATACAGCCCCGGGCCTTTGATAACCCAGCCCTGCCCGGTTATAGTAACCTACTGCGAGATGTACCGGCACGACCTGCTTAAAAGCCTTTCTCCCGTACACAGCCCCATGGGCAGTCTTGCTGTGTATATGAAGGAATATGAAGGTGTAACAGATAATATAGCTGCTCTTTCTCCCTGCATCGCCAAAGCTAACGAATTTGAGGAAACTAAGCTTGCCGACTATAACATTACTTTTCCCCGGCTTATAGAGCATCTGGAGAAAAACGGCATAGAACTGCCGGAGGAAGAAACCGGTTTCGATCATGTAGAAAGCAGCATTGGCTCCTTGTTCCCTATGCCGGGAGGGCTTAAGGAAAACATAGAATTTTATATGAACAAAAAGGTGCGCATATCCAAGGCGGAAGGCTATAATGTTTACGAAAAACTGGATCTGTTCGGTGAAACCCCAGAGGATGTTCTGCCGGGAGTCTTTGACGTATTGAACTGCCACGAGGGCTGTAACATAGGCCCCGCCGCCACCCGCAAAAAGAACATATTCGAAATAGATTCCGCCATGGATAAAAGCAGGAAGGCGGCGACGGATAACAAAAAAAGGGAATACTTCGATGCTCTGTACAAGGCTTATGATGAAAAGCTGGATCTTTCCCGTTTTTTAAGGAAATACGAGCCTATAGACACATATTTTCCGCAGATAACAGAGAATGATATCAGCGAGGCCTATAAATTACTGGGCAAAGACGATTATGCAAAACAGAACATCGACTGCGGCGCCTGCGGTTCCGAAACCTGCCAGCAAATGGCAAAAAGGATAGCGCTTAAAGTAAATATCTCCGAAAACTGCGTGGTCAAATCCCGGGATAAAGCTAAAGAGGAACACGTCAAAAGCCTTAATACGCTTAATCAGTTCGAAACCGTCTGGAACAATGTAGAAAGCTGCATAATCATAATAGACATAGATACCAGGGAAGTGCTGGACGTAAACCCGGCCGCCTGCCGTATGTACGGTGGCTGGGCCGAAATGATGATAGGCAAACGCTGCGATAAGCTGTTTTGCGGCGGAAGCGAATGCCCCATATTGGATCATAACAAAAATCTGGATAGAGCCGAACGCAGTTTTGTTACGGCAAAGGGCGAGGTAGTGCCGATACTTAAATCTGTATCGCGGATAAACTATAACGGCCGCAAGGCTCTGTTGGAGAATTTTTCCGATATGTCCTACATAAAAGAGGCGGAGGAACAAAAACGTCAGCTTGAGGTAGCGGAACAGGCCAGTCAGGCTAAATCCGCCTTTTTGGCCAATATGAGCCACGAGATACGCACGCCCATGAACGCCATAATAGGCATGACCTCTATAGCAAAATCCGCGGATAATGTGGAAAGGAAGGATTACGCGCTTGGTAAAATAGAGGACGCTTCTCATCATCTGCTGGGCGTAATAAATGATATACTGGACGTATCCAAGATAGAAGCCGGCAAGTTTGAGCTTTCCGACACGGAGTTCTATTTTGAGAATATGCTTAAAAGGGTGGTGACCGTCAATAATTTCCGCATAGACGAAAAGCATCAGAAATTGACTGTACATATAGATAACGCCATACCCAAAATGCTGTTGGGAGACGAGCAGCGATTGGCACAGGTCATAACCAACCTGCTTAGTAACGCGGTAAAGTTTACGCCGGAAAAAGGTCTTATAAATATAGACACGCAGTTTTTGGGAGAGGAAAACGGCCTTGCCAACATACGCATTTCCGTTACCGACAGCGGCATAGGTATAAGCCCCGAACAGCAATCCCGCCTGTTTCAATCCTTTCAGCAGGCCGAAAGTTCTACCTCCCGCAAATTCGGCGGCACGGGTCTGGGGCTGGCTATATCCAAGAGCATAGTGGAAATGATGGGCGGCAAAATATGGATAGAATCCGAGCTTGGCAAGGGAGCCACTTTTGCTTTTATTTTCCAGGCCGAGCCGGTGGCAGAAAAGCAAAAGACTTTCCCCGATTGGCGCAGCGTACGCATTTTGGCGGTAGACGACGACGCTATCACTTTGGAGTATTGTAAAGATATGGTGCAGGCTTTAGGCGCGCCCTGCGACATTGCCAAAAGCGGCCAGGAGGCCTTGACGCTGGCCCGTCAAAACGGCGGCTACGACATTTATTTTGTGGATTGGCAAATGCCGGGCATGGACGGCATGGAATTGACCAAAATGCTTAAAGCGGAAAAAACGGGCTTGGGCCAGGCTTATGTGGTAATGATGTCGGCCGCCGAGGGCAGCGATGTGGAGGAAGAAGCACAAAAAGCCGGCGTCGACAAGCTATTGGCCAAGCCGCTGTTCCCCTCGGATATAGCTAATGCCGTAAATGATCTGCTGGGTATGGCTTTGCAAGAAAAGAAAGAAGAGCGTAAAGGGAACAGCGGCCAGTTTGAAGGGTATCGTATTTTGCTGGCAGAGGACGTGGAGATAAACAGGGAGATAGTATTGGCGCTTTTAGAGCCTACGCTTATCTCCGTGGATTGCGCGGAAAACGGCGCGGAAGCGCTGCGTATGTTTTGCGCCGCGCCTGCGCTGTATGACGCTATCTTTATGGATGTGCAGATGCCGGAAATGGACGGCTACGAAGCTACCCGCGCTATCCGGGCGCTTGATATGCCGCAGGCCTCCAGCGTTCCCATTATTGCCATGACCGCCAACGTGTTTAAGGAGGATGTGGAAAAATGTCTTTTAGCTGGCATGAACAGCCATGTGGGCAAACCCCTTGATTTTGAGGAGGTTTTGGAGAAACTGAGTGCTTATTTGCCACAGGATAAGCAATGCGGGGATAAATCTCTATGAATAAAAAAGAGCGTTCTTTAAGCCTTAAGACCAAGATCATGCTGGCTACCGTTATACCTGTGTTAGCCAGCTTTACCCTTGTTATAGTGGTAATATTCGTTTCGCTTAATAACTTTGCCGACGACACGGCCAGGGCAAAGTTTTTGCAGATGAGCCAAAAATACACTTACAATTTTGAGGAAAAACTAAACAGCGCCCTGAATTATTTATCTATAATATCCAGCGAATTGGAAATGCAGGTGGAAATAGGTAATGTAAACAGAGAGACGCTGCAAAAAACGGTCTTTAATGTTTTTCGTGAATACGACCTTATAGACGGCTCCAGCATATATTTTGAGCATGATATGTATGACGGCGCCGATGCATACTACCTTGGCACGGAATACGGTACGGCAGCTTCCGGCAGGATATGCTGGTATTTTTACAAAGACGGGATTGGCTTCGCCTATCTGAAAGAAGCGATGGAAAACGAAATCGAATTCGAAATGCCGCATTATAC
>WRIA01000068.1 GCA_009782975.1 Clostridiales bacterium | reverse complement strand
GCAAAAAGGCTTCCTGTAGCCCCGCATCTTGGGAAATATGGGCCAGCACCCGTAATTCTATCTGATTATAGTCGGCGGCCAGCAGCATATCCTGGGGTCCGTCGGCGGTAAAGACTTCGCGTATGCGCCGCCCCAATTCCTGCCTAACGGGGATATTTTGTAAATTAGGCTCTGCGGAGGAAAGTCGGCCTGTGGCGGTAACTGTCTGGTTAAAGCGGGTATGCACCTTGCCGGCGGCATCTATCAGTGGGCGCAGGCCGTCCGTGTAGGTACTCTTTAGCTTAAAGCAGGAGCGGAAATCCAATATAGCCCGGGCTATCTCGAAGGAGC
Source organism: Clostridiales bacterium (assembly GCA_009782975.1). The sequence goes on along the minus strand of WRIA01000068.1, from coordinate 4,650 downwards.
CGGCCAGTTGTTCCAGAACCTCGGCATCCGTGGAGTAGCCTGTTTTGGTCTTTTTTAAAGGAGGCAGGCCCATTTGTTCGAACAGAACTTGCCCCAGTTGCTTGGGGGAATTGAGATTGAATTCCTCCCCGGCCAGCTCGTAAATGCGCGCCTGATATTTTTCCGCGCTTTTTGAAAGCAAAGCCGACATTTGGGTAAGTTTATCCTTTTCCACCCGTATGCCACGGCGTTCCATGCCCGCCAAAACCTGCGTTAAGGGCAGTTCTACTTCCTCGTATAATTTTAACAGGCCGTTTTCCTTCAAATTACGCCTTTGAGCGGCGGCCAGTTCCGGCAGGAGCAAGGCGGCGGCGTCAGCGTCTTCCCGTTTTGGCAAGGGCAGGCCGTATTGGGCGGCCAAAATATCCGCCGGATGATCCCCCGCCGCAGGATCCAGCAGATAGGCGGCTATGGCGGCATCGTCCTTAAGGCCCCGCAGCTCTATGCCCTGTGACGCAAGAAAAAGGCTTATCTCCTTGGCCCGTATCGCTTGTTTGGCTATAGCAGGGTCTTGCAGCGCCGCGGCCAATTCTTCCGGGCAGTTTTCCCCGGCTTTAAGCCGCGCGGCTTTTAAGCCCGCGGCCAGGGCTAATCCTTCCCCCTTGGGCAGCAAGACCATAGCGCAGGAGCCTTGTTGCTTTATCAGGGCGGGCAGCGCGGATAATTCTGTCTGCACTGGGGCCGGCGCCGCGAATATGGTCTGCTGCCCTGCATCCGGTTCCGCCTGCTTTATAACCGGCAGGCCCCGCAGCAGTTGCCGTAATTCCAGCTTTTCGTATATGGCCCGCAGTTGAGGCGTGGGTTCGGCAGGCAGAGCATAGCGCGGCCATTCCAAGGAAAGGGGCGCTGCCAGTTCTATGGTGGCCAAGCGCAGGGAGGTAAAGGCGGCCTCTTTGTTATCGGCCAGTTTGGCGCGGAGCTTGGCATTTTCCACCTCCGGCAGGCGGTCGTACAGTTTCTGCAATCCACCGAACTGATTAAGCAGCTTAAGGGCGGTTTTCTCCCCTATGCCCGGCACCCCGCTGATATTATCGGAGCTATCTCCCATCAATGCTTTCAAATCGGTAAGCCCGGCGGGGGCCAGGCCATAAACCTCCCTAAAACGTGCTTCGTCCCAGCGCTCTGTATCGCTGATGCCGCGTTTGGTAAGATACACGGTAACATCGTCCTCTATAAGCTGCAATATATCCTTATCGCCGGAGAATATCTCCACCGTAAAGCCCGCTTTTCCCGCGGCCTTGGCCAAGGTGCCCAAAAGATCGTCCGCCTCGTAGCCTTCCATTTCTTCCCAGGCTACGCCCGCCGCGGAAAGCACCTCCTTTATCAAAGCGAACTGGCCCCGCAATTCTAAGGGGGTCTCCTTGCGTTGCGCCTTGTAATCGGCGGAGATTTCGTTGCGGAAGGTAAGCCGCCCCTTGTCGAAGCATACTACCCCATGATCCGGCTTTTGCTTTTCGCATATTTTGTTGAACATTATCATAAAGCCGTATATGGCGTTGGTGTATTGCCCGGCGCTGTTGGACAATACGGGCAGAGCATAAAAAGCGCGGTGCAGCAAACTGCTGCCATCCACCAATAGTAGTTTTTGCATAGCATCTCCTTTACCGGCTGATTTTAAGAGTATCTCCATCTGCCGTAAGACCGGCATTAAAGCCTGCGGAAAGTGCGCGTATCCTGGCCATTATATCGGCGGCCGGGCGGCCCGTAGCCGGTTCCGGACGGCCTTCCGCGGAAAGCAGCACCGGGTACAAACGCGCGCTTTTTATACCCAGGGCGGTAAGCTCAAGTTCCAGTATGGTGGTCTCCTTTGATTGCCCGGATACGCTTTCCCCACAGACAAGATCCCCCAGGGAATAGACTATAAGCCCGTTATTATATATCTCCACCCCTTGCAGGCCCCGGCTGTGATGGCCCACTATAACATCCGCGCCGCCGTCTATAAAGCGGTGGGCCAGTTCCCGATGACCGGGGCTTATATTAGCGTAGTATTCCTCCCCCCAGTGCAGGTTAAGCACCACCAGGTCGTGGCCAAGCAGTGCCGATGCTATGGCTTTCAGTACATCTTCTTCCCGCAAAGCGGCCACACCTGCCTTATTTTCTCCGGCGGCCAGGGTCCGGGGATACTGATAGCTGTAGAACACATCGGCGCTCTCGCAAAAATCCAGCAGGGCCACGCGCAAACCCTGCCGGCTTACGGTGTAGGGTTTGGCGGCGGCTTCCGCGTCCTCTCCTGCGCCCATATAGCCCAGTCCGGCTCCGTCGAGCAGCGATATCGTCTGATCAAGGGCCGGTTCGTCGAAATCCATAATATGGCCGGAGGCCAGCGCCATTAGGGAAAGACCGGAAAGGGCCAGGGCTTCCACGGTTTCCGGCGCGGCCCTTAGAGTAAGGGGCTTGCCCGGCAGGGGGCTGCCCGTATCGGCCAGGGGAGCTTTAAGCCCGGCATAGCTGAAATCCGCGGCGGAAAACAAGTCGCTTACACGGCGAAAGGGAAAATCCGGCCCTTTGTTTGCTATATACGTTTCCATTGCCCCGGCCAGCAGTATATCGCCCCCCACGCGCAGTATCAAACCCGCTTCCTCCTCCGGCAGCTTTAAAGGGGGTTTGGCCTGGCTTATTTGTCCGCTGAAAGCAAACCACAAAAAGGCGGAAGCGGGTGCCAGCAAGGCGGCCAGAACAGGCAGCATCAAAAGCCGCCGCAGCCGCGTCTTACGCAGTTGTTCCGCTAATTGTTTCCCTATAGATTTTAGCTTGTCCGCCCACGCTCTCAAAACCCTCCGCCCTCCTTGCTATATTACTAAGTTTATCTCGCTGCTTCCCTTAGCATACACCAGATATCAAGCCCATGCCCCAAAATAGTGTCCGTATGTATTAGATAGTGTGGACATGAGGCTAAGCTAAAACGGATGCCCAAAGAAATATGCACCGTATTTGAACAGCAGCAATGAAAGATGAGGTGTTCTTAGCATATCTAGTCGCAATACCTCGCCAGCGTTTGAGATGTAAAAAAGCATTTTCAATCAAATGACGTAACTTGTATAAGTAGTGATCATAATCCCTTTGCACCCTACGGTTTTTCTTGGGCGGAATGACAACTTTCATGTGTTGCGAAATAGCTTTTTCAATGATTTTATTACTGTCATAGCCCCTGTCAGCAAGCAACCACTCAGCAAAAAGACCATCTATCAGCGGGATAGCTTGCTTGCAATCGTGGACGGTACCCGCTGTAACAAATACTCTGACCGGCATACCATTCGCATCCACGGCCAAATGTATCTTGGAGTTGAGCCCCCTTTTGTGCGCTCCATATCTTGGTTGCCGCCCTTTGCTCCTGCTGCGTGGGGATGAACCTTGATATGGCTCGCGTCTATCATTAACCACTCGAAGTCTGGCTCGTCAACGATTTTTTCAAGAATCTTCTCCCATTGGCCATTTTCCACCCAACGGCGAAACCTTTTGGCAACACTATTCCAATTTCCATAATCGGGCGGTAAATCGCGCCATGGTGCACCTGTGCGCAATATCCAGAACACTCCATTCAGGAACTTTCTATTATCCTCTGCAATACCACCCCATTGGCCTTTTTGCCCGGGAAGATGTGGCTCCAATAGTGCCCATACCTTGTCAGAAACATCATGTCGATGTTGCATTGTGGACATAAGCATATCTCCTTTCCTATCTTGATATACCTATTATATCACGTGCAACATCTTATGTCCACACTATCTAAAATAGGGGGAAATATATATGTATTATAGCTATACCTGGGGTCTGATGCTGCTGGCAATTATTATCTCCGCTTTTGCGCAGCTTAAAGTAAGCTCCACCTACAGCAAATACGCCAAGGTGCGTTCGCGCAAAAATATGCCGGCCTGCGACGCGGCCCGCTTTATACTGGATTTTAACGGCCTTCCCGGCGTAAGGATAGAGCAAATACGCGGCAACCTTACCGACCATTATGATCCCCGTGCCAAGGTGCTGCGGCTTTCGGAATCGGTATATCATAGCGCCAGCGTGGCGGCTTTAGGTGTGGCCGCCCACGAAGCCGGTCACGCTTTGCAGGATCAGCAGGGATATATGCCGCTGCGCCTGCGCAGTTCTTTGGTCCCGGTGGCCAGCCTGGGTTCCCGGTTGTCCTGGGTAGCGATATTCCTGGGTTTTTTGCTGGGCTTTGGAGGACTGATAGACCTGGGCATACTGCTGTTTTGCGGTGTGTTGCTGTTTCAGCTGGTGACATTGCCGGTGGAATTCGACGCTTCCTCCCGCGCTTTGGCCGCTTTGGAGGGCGGCGGCGTGCTGGAAACGGACGAGATAAGCCAGACCAAAAAGGTGCTTTCCGCGGCGGCCCTTACATATTTGGCGGCGGTGCTGGTATCCCTGCTGCAACTGGCGCGCCTGCTGCTTATGCGTAAACGCCGGTGAACGATAAACGGGCGGCGCGGCGGATAAACGCGCGGGAGGCCGCTTTGCTTACACTGCTGGAGATAGAGCAGGGCGGAGCTTATGCCAACCTGGCTCTTAAGCAGGCGCTGTTTCGTTATACCCTAAACGAGGCGGACAGGCGGCTTGTAAGCGAGCTTGTCCATGGCAGCCTGCGTATGCAAGCAGCTT
>WRIA01000067.1 GCA_009782975.1 Clostridiales bacterium | reverse complement strand
AAGAAGAGGATTATGACCCGGAAATAGATTTTTAGGGCGCCGGCATGGACGGCCGGTAAACCGCTGTTAAGCGGAATAAGTGACCGGCCGGGAGTATCAGGGCGGAGGACTGAAAATTGGATATTGACAAAGATCTGTTGGTGGGATGGCGGCGCTTGCTGCATATGCACCCGGAGATATCCGGCAAGGAGAAGGATACCGCCAGTTATGTGGCGCAAACACTTGCCGGCATGGGCTTGACGGTAAAGAAAGGTATAGCCGGTTACGGCGTGCTTGCTACACTGGAGGGCGACCCGGGCAAAAAATGTGTGGCCCTGCGCGCCGATATGGACGCTTTGCCCATAGAAGAAAAAAATACCTGCATTTACCGTTCTCAGCGGCCGGGCTGGATGCATGCCTGCGGTCATGACGCGCATATGGCTATGGTGCTGGGCGCGGCCAAGATGATAAGCGAGAATCCCCCCGGCGGCACGGTAAAATTTATTTTTCAGCCCCGGGAGGAAAAACCGCCCGGCGGCGCGCGGGATATGGTTTCTGCAGGGGTGCTGCGCGACCCCTATGTGGATGTGGTATTCGGCACGCATATCAGCAACGAGTTCGCGGCAGGTACCGTGGCGGTGTTCGACGGCGCGGTAATGGCGGTTGCCGACGATTTTCATCTTGCCATAACGGGCAAGGGCGGCCACGGAGCCAGCCCGCATCAAACCATAGATACTATAGCTGTTACCTCCCAGACCATAGTGGCTATCCAGAACATACACAGCCGCCGCGTCGATCCTACGGAGCCGGTGGTGCTGACCATCGGTACCATACATGGGGGCACGGCCCAGAACATCATACCGGACCGGGTGGAATTGACCGGGACCCTGCGCTGCTTTAATACCAAAGTAAGGGATAAGGTCATGGAATATATGCACGAAACGCTAAAGGGTATAACTTCGGCCTGGGGCGCTGCCTACGAGCTGGATTATGTTTATGGCTATCCTCCGGTCATCAATACGCATGATTTGAATCAGGTCGTGCTGGAGGCCGCTACAAGAGCCGGAGCTGTTACGGAAATTATGGAAAAGCCCTTTTTGTACGGGGAGGATTTCTCCTACTACGGCAGAGAGGTTCCGGCCGCTTTCTTTTTCACCGGTTCGGGCAGCGAACGTTGTCAAAGGCCATTGCATCATTGCAGCTTCGATATAGAGGAGGACGCCCTGCCCATAGGCGCAAAAACCATGGCTTTAGCCGCTTCCTTTGTGGCCGGGCAGGACAAGTAAATATACAATATATTGTGTAGAACAAAAGCCGGTATACTATATATAGTATACCGGCTTTTTAGTGCTGTTTTTACAAAAAAAATTAAAAAAATCGTTAAGAAAAAAAAGGATAATAGCACCTAAAGTAGAAATAATTTAGGTATAAAGTGGAAGAAAGTGGTATAATATAGCATAAAGTTGAGGAGAAGTTATGTTCAGTGGCGAATACGACCACATTTTGGACAGTAAATACCGCTATATAGCTCCGGCATCCTTTCGGGAGGAACTTGGGGATTCGTTTGTGATCACCAAGGGCCTGGATCGTTGTCTGTTTGTATATACCAAGGATATGTGGCAGAGCAAGATAGCCGAATTAGGCAGGCTTTCCTCTGCCAGCGATGCCGCTCGCCGCTTTTCCCGCAAGTTTTTTTCCGGCGCGCTGATAGTAGTGCCGGATAAGCAAGGGCGGGTGGTGCTTACGGAAAGTTTGCGCGCCCATGCCGGGCTGAACCGCGAGATCGTGACCATAGGCGTGCTGGATCGCCTGGAGATTTGGAATAAAGAAGACTGGGCGGAGTACAATAGCGGCGAATCGGCCACGGAGTACGAGGAGGTAGCTGAAAAGCTGGCCGAATTACGCCCGGATATCCGCCTGTGACTTCGGGGCAGTTTTATCATCTGCCGGTGCTGCTGGCGGAGACCCTGGCGGCGCTTAAACCCTGCGGGGGCGGCCTGTACATAGACGGCACGGTGGGCGGCGCAGGTCATGCGGAGGCCCTGCTGCGTTTAGCGCCGGATATACGCCTTATAGGCCTGGACAGGGATGAAGAGGCGCTTAAGGCGGCGGCGGCGCGGTTGGCCCCTTTTGAGGATCGTGTACAATTGTATCATAGCAATTTTTCGCAAATAAAGCAAGCTCTGGCCGCGCTGGGATTTTCGGAAACACAAGTTTCCGGAGTTCTGCTGGATATAGGCGTTTCTTCACATCAGTTGGATACTGCGGAACGAGGCTTTTCCTATATGCAGGACGGCCCCCTGGATATGCGTATGGATAGCGCCGCCTCCCTTACCGCCGCCGATATAGTGAACACCTGGGAGGAAGGGGAACTTAGCCGCGTACTCTATGAATACGGGGAGGAAAGATGGGCCAGGCGCATAGCCGCTTTTATAGTGGCCGAACGGGCTTTTGCCCCCATAAAGACAACCATGCAGTTGGTCGGCGTTATCAAAAAGGCCGTGCCCAAGGGAGCGCGGGAGGCGGATCAGCATCCGGCTAAGCGCAGTTTCATGGCCTTGCGCATAGTATTGAACGATGAGCTTACGGAGCTTAACCGGGGTTTGGAGGCGGCGAAAGACCTGCTTAAAAAAGGCGGCAGGCTGGCCGTTATCAGCTTCCACTCACTGGAATCTCGCATAGTGAAAGAAAAATTTCGTTATTGGGCCAGTTCCTGCGTCTGCCCGCCGGAATTGCCTGTGTGCGTATGCGGTCATAAGCCGGAAGTAAAGATAATAAACCGCAGGCCTGTAGTGGCCGGAGCGGAGGAGTTAAAAATAAATTTGCGCGCCAAAAGCGCGCAGCTAAGAGCGGTAGAGAAACTGTAGCTGTGGCATAAAGGCAAGGAGGACATATAATGGCGGCAAGCAGAAGCGCGCAACTTGCGCAATCATATTTCGAGCAGCCCGTTGATGCGGCGTGGCGGCGGCAAAGGCTGGAATTGCTCCGCCCCGAGCAGGAACAGCGTCTTTCCAAACGACGCTGGGAGGCCTTGCCCTTTGCACTGCTTACAACGGTGGTATTGGCCGCCGCCTTCGCTTATATGTGCATGGACGCGCAAATCGGCCTGGCCGGACGGGAGATCAACGATATACAGGCGCAGATAAAGGAAGAACAGGCTATGACCATGCGTACGGAACTGGAGATAGGCTCTTTAAGCTCTCTTTCCCGCGTGGAAAGCTATGCGCAGCTCCATTTAGGCATGGTTTACCCGGATATCAAGGCGGTACACTATCTGGATCAACAGGTAAGCAATATGCTGGCGGCAAATATGGCCGCCTTGCAGGCAAAAGAGCCTGATATAGAACCTAAACCGGAACGGCGTACATTTACGGCTGCTTTGGTGGAATTGATAAACAGATGCTTTTCCGGCACGGCTTTGGCCGTGGAAGACTAAACGAGCGGGACCCGGCATTTTTGCCGACGTTCCAAGGAGTGATACATATGGCCCCAGGCCGTACAGGTATGCGGCGTAAAATCACCATAGCCTTGATATTGATGCTGCTGGCTTTTTTGGCGGTGATATCAAGGCTGTTTGTCATACAGTTTGTGCAGGCCGGGGAGTTGCAGGAAAAGGCCGAGGACGACCGTACCCGCGATTTATCGGTGGCGGCCTCACGCGGGACCATATTTGACCGTAACGGTAATAAGCTGGCTATAAGCGTGACCGCCGATTCCATAACCGCCAGCCCGCCCCATGTGATAAAATCCGAAAAAGAGGATGAAATAGCCGCCTTTTTAGCACGTGCGCTGGATTTGGATAAGCAAAAGGTACTGGACGATATAACAAAGAACGCTATGTTTACCTGGGTAAAGCGTAAGGTGGATTTTGCGGCCGCCGACAGTATAAGGCAGGCACAGTTGCCGGGTATCCATATAATAGGGGAATCTCGCCGCTATTATCCCAAGGGTATGCTGGCCGCCAACATAATAGGTTATGCCGGGGTAGATAATCAGGGTCTGGAAGGTATGGAACTTACCTTGGATGATCTGCTGCGCGGACAGCCGGGGCGTATAATAGGCGAATACGACGCTTACGGCCATTCCCTGCCACAGGGTCATTTTGAATATGTGCCGCCCAGCGATGGTTATGATATTTATCTTACCATAGATGAAAATATCCAATATTTCTGCGAAAGAGAACTGGATAAGCTTATGATCTCCAACTCCGCGCCCAAAAGCGCAGGGATAATCATGCTGCGTCCGGCCACGGGGGAGATTTTGGCTATGGCCCAGCGTTCCAGTTACGACCCTAATTATTTCAGCGCGGCCGGTCTGGCCGAGCAACGCAATATCATGGTAACCGACAGCTACGAGCCGGGCTCCACATTTAAGATAATCACCGCTGCGGCAGCCTTGGAGGAAGGCACGGCCAGCCTGCAAAGCACCTATTACGACCGAGGTTATGTACAGGTTTATGACGCAAAAATAAATTGCTGGAGCAATAAAGATCCCCATGGCAATCAAAGCTTTGTGGAGGCCATGCAAAATTCCTGTAACCCTGCTTTAGTGGCTATAGGGCAAAGCTTGGAAGCAAAGGAAAAGGGTCTGTTCTACAAATATATCCGCGCTTTCGGCTTCGGCGCGCCTACCGGGATAGACCTTCCCGGGGAAGCAGCAGGCATCATGCAGGCGGATAACAGGGTGGGCCCTGTTGGGCTGGCCACCATCAGTATAGGACAGGGCATTTCCGTTACCCCCATACAGATGGCCAGCGCAGTAGCCGCGGTTGCCAATGGCGGTAAGCTTCTTAAGCCGCAATTGGTGTATCAGGTAAAGGATGGGGATACCGTAGTAAGTGATTTTGAGCCGCAGCAGGTACGGCAGGTGATCTCCGCCGAAACGGCGGCTACGCTCCGGGGCGTTCTGGAGGAGGTTGTCACCGGCGGTACCGGCAGCCGCGCCTATATAGAAGGATACAGGGTAGGCGGTAAGACCGGTACGGCCCAAAAGCCAGGCCCCGGCGGTTATATGGATGGCAAATATGTGGCCTCCTTT
>WRIA01000066.1 GCA_009782975.1 Clostridiales bacterium | reverse complement strand
GCCCGCGTGCCGGGAAGTATAACGCGGCTGATTATCGCAGCCGCTTCCGCGCGGGAGATAGGATTGCCCGGATTAAACGTGCCTTTGTCGTCGCTGCCGGTCAACACCCCCGCTTTGTACAGCGTAAGTATGGATTCGGAATAGGGCGTTCCTGCGTTAACGTCCGGCAGGGCATTTACCGTGTTTTGTTCGCCGAACTCCATTTTCGGCAAAGCGTGGGAGAAGATGTACGCCATCTCCGCGCGGGTAGCGGCGCGGTCGTAGGCTGAAAAATCGTTGGCGGCGATTATCCCGTTGGCAATGGCGTAATCAACATATACCTTATACCAGGGCGAGCCTTGTACAAAGCTGTCTGTTCCGGTAGTATAGATACTGTGTACCCGCGCTGCTATAGCCAGGGCCTCCGATATCCTTACATCGCCCATCGGGTTAAAGATAGTATTGCTGTTCCCTTTCATAAGGCCGTACTCGAAGGCGCTTACTACAGCTTTCTGCTGGTTGTATCCGTACCACGCGTTTTCGTTTACATCCGTAAACTGACCATAGGAGTATGTCTCTACCTTAACAAAATTCTGCATACCGGTTGATACCGCCTTGTTTGCCGCCTCCGCTACCGTAAGGGTAAATGTGTGCGTAACATCGGGGCTGCCCGCCGCGGAGGCTTTTAATATTACCGGATATGTTCCCGCCACAAGGCCCGCCGCTATATCCAGCTTCTTTGTGCTATTGTTCCAGGTAATTTTTGTGTCACCGGAGGTCTTTGTTACCGTGGGGGCGGGTATTCCCGTAATGGTAAAAATATCCGACGAGGTTGCCGCGTAACCAACCGCAAGTGTCATTGCGGCGGGGCCGGTTATTTTAAGCTCCGCCGTTGCGGTATCTTTTACTTTTACTATGCTCGTGCCGTCAATGTATTCCAGATAGCCGCCATTGCTTACGCCGCCGCTTTGTATTTTTTTAGAGTTTCCAACCATGATGTATGTTGCACCCGCCGGAACAGTGATAATTCCTTCCACCGTTATTTTGCCGCCTTCCGAAGCATACGCGCCGTTGTTTGTGCTGTTACCGGTCGTTACAGTTATATTGCCGCGGACGGTAACCTCGCTTCTTGCGCCCGCGAACGCGCCGCTGTCTCCGCCACTGGCCGACATTTCTATGTTATGTACCTCGGCCTTGCCGCCGTTTATTGTATAAACTCCGTGACCGTTGACGTTTAGCTCGCCGTTTGCCGCGTTTTCCAGCTTTACCTCCCCGTTTTCAACATATAGCCCCCTATCACCCGTGCTGCCTATGTTCAGCTTTTTACCGTTTAATTCGAAGGTGATGGTTTTTCCTATAACGTCCACCTTCGGTGTGTGGGTTATATCCGCAAGCAGCGTAATAGTCTGGTTGTTTCCCACCTCCCCAAGGGCGGTTTCAAAGCTGGTATATTCTTTGGAGCCGATTTTGCACACCGGCAGGGCAGAAGGCGGAGCGGTAATGTTAAGGGTCGCGGCGTCTGACATAACACTGCCACTTATGTTAGACACTTTGCAGCGGTACTGATTTTTGTTATATGTAAAAGAAGATATAATCAGGGTATATGGATTCCTGCTTCCTGAAGCTGTCATTATGTCCGACCAGCTTAATCCGTTGTCTGTGGATACTTGCCACCGATATTCCAATTCGGGGCCTTCTGCTGTAACAGAAAACGCCGCCGTCGTCCCAGTCGTCACAGTACAACTGGACGGCTGCGTAGTGATAGTGGGTACGGTTTTGTAAATAAACTCGGCTGTTTGAATACCAAGCGTATTGCCGTCAGTATCCTTAATACTATTACCATTGATTTCCAACATATGCGTGCCCTGTGAGATATTTGTATTAATTTTTGGAATCGTTATAATACGGGGCTCGTTGTTTTCGTCAACGTTTATTGTTGGAAAACTCGCTGAAAGCATATATCCGTCGACCTTGTAAGTCGACACTCGCTTGGCTACACTTACACTTTCCGGGTCATTCGTGTCAATCGGATTGGACAAGTACATATGCATGGATGTTATAATTTGACCCCATTCGTCCTTCCTATCTTCCATTATTACCTTCTCGATTGTGAAATCGGAAGCGGCGCTTGCGGTTAGCGGTATGGATGAAAACAGGCCGTACATCATTATTAATGTCAGCAGTATGTATAATAGCTTTCTTCCTTTTATTCGCATTTCTTATTCCTCCCGTTTTTATTGATGATGACGGTTTGCAATCCGCCCCCGTGGGTTGGTGCGGCGTTTCGGGGTTTGGTAGGTGGTTGTTTCGTAGGGGCGGATGGCGATCCGCCCGTGGGTTTGGGTGGTTGTTTCGCCCATTATTTTTTCTTTACGCGCCTTGCCAGCGTTGCGGCATAATGTTCTACAATAACGTTAAGGCCGCGGACAAACTGTTCGTACTCCTTCCCTCCTTCCAGCAGCATCAACGCGCTTATACGTTCTATTATACCTCTATAGGCTTCGTCCAGCAAGACGCGTGCTTCCTTCACATTTATGTCGCTTTTCGCGGCTTTTTCCTCAAAACGGCTCCTCATCAGCTTGCCAAAAGCCTCGTTACGGGCCGCAAGCTCTTTTACCCAGGGTTCCAGCCCCACGGTGGCTGTGTCCGCGGCGTATTTACCTTTAAGCTCTTGCAAAATGTTATGTGTTGCGGCGCTCTGCTCTTTTTGCGGCTTTTTTGCTATATTACCGTAGGTATCGAATAGTATTTTAAGACGTTTGGCGGCCTGTACTACCTCCGGCGCAAAATGATTAAGAGCCGCGTCGTTGATTTTTACCATACTGCTCCAGATTTTGTCCCGCGCTTTATCCGCCTCTTGTATTTTTGCGGTAAGCGCGCTTTTGTTTATCTTCTTTATACCTTCGTCTTCCCTTTTGTACAGCTTTAAGTATTCCTCAAACTGCTTTTCTATCTTTAAGGCTTGCGGGCTATGCCTGTAGATAAGCCTTATAATATCTGTATGGAACTGAAAATGCTCATCGTTGCGCAGATGCAACAGATATAGCTTGGATATCTTCATTGCCGGTTCTCCTTTATCCATTTATATAGCCTGCTTTACCATAAAAAACCTTGCGCAGGGATAATTTTTTTGTTGCGCAATACAAATCGACCTTGTAAAAGACTATTTAAGGCGCTTTTTTGTATCGGAAGACCTTGCTTAAAAGTAGTTTTAAGGCTTTTTTATGCTTAGAAACCTTAAAAAAACGTTGTTTTAATGTTTCTATATATTGAGAAAGTTTACCTGCCGAAGATTTTAAGGTTTCTCGATATTGAGAAAGTATTTTTTCTAGAGATTTTAAGGTTTCTCAATGTTGAGAAAGTATTTTTTCTGGAGATTTCAAGGTTTCTCGATGTTGAGAAAGTATTTTTTTCAGAGATTTTAAGTTTTCTCAATGTTGAGAAAGTATTTTCTCCGGAGATTTTAAGGTTTCTCAATATTGAGAAAGTATTTTTTCCTGAGATTTTAAGGTTTCTCAATATTGATAAGGTATTTTCTCCGGAGATTTTAAGGTTTCTCAATGTTGATAAGGCTTGCCGAAAAGATTTTCAGGGCCGTTGTATGACGGCAAAACCTTGCCGCCTGGTTTTGTAGGTGCGGATGGCAATCCGCCCGTGGTTTTCGGGGCGTTGTTACCTGCGGGGCGATTGCCATCGCCCCCTACGGTGGTTGTTTTGTAGGAGCGGATGGCGATCCGCCCGTGGTTCGCCCTCGTCATAATATAGTTTATCATAATATTTGCGCAAAACCCATATCTTTTAGGGTGGGCAAGGGCAAAAAAAGACGGCCATACAGGGCAAAGAGACCGTCTTTACAAAGCCCTTGTAATATCCGGGCTTGTGCGGTAAACTTGTAGGGTAAAACAGTTGTGAGCTTTTGTTTGGCAAGGAGAGCTGATCGTGATAATAAGGCTGCAACCCTATTACGAAACGCCGCGCCTGTGGCTGATACTCTCGCACCCCGGCCTTACAGGGCCGGTAACGGAGTATTTTTGCCGCAACCGGCAGTTTTTGCTTGAAACGGAGCCCACGCACACGGAGGATTTCTTTACGGCGCGCTATCAGGAGGCGGAGTTGAGGGCGGCCACGGAGGAGGCGCAAAAGTTAAGCGGCCTGCGCTTCTGGCTAACAAAAAAAGAGACCCCCGAAAGGATGATAGGCATGACAGCCCTTAACAATATCATCTGGGGGCCTTTCCGCTCCTGCTTTCTTTCCTACCGTCTGGATAAAGATGAAATAAACCGCGGCTATATGACGGAAGCGGTGGAAAAATGTATGGAGATCGCCTTTAAAGAGCTTAAGCTGCACCGTCTGGAGGCCAATATAATGCCCCGCAACAAGCCCTCCCGCAGGGTAATGGAAAAGCTGGGCTTTCATTACGAGGGGCTGGCCCGGCGCTATCTGCATATCAACGGCAAATGGGAGGATCATATGCATATGGTAAAGCTTAACGAATAAGCGGCGCTTACATTATGCGCGATCGCAGCTCCAAAAAAGCCGCCGCCGGATCGCTTTGGCCGAATACGGCGGCCCCGGCCACCAGCAGCCCGGCCCCGGCCCGGGCAAGCGCGGCGGCATTATCCGCGCTTACGCCGCCGTCCACCTCTATAATAAAGGAGCAACCCCTTTCGGCCCGCGCCATATCCAGCCTGCGTATTTTATCCAGCGCGGCGGGTATAAAGCTTTGCCCCCCAAAGCCGGGGTTCACGCTCATCACCAGCGCTAGATCCAGCTCCGGCAGTATTTCCTCCAACGCGGACAATGGCGTGGCCGGATTCAGTGCCACCCCGGCCTTTAGCCCCAGGGCCTTTATATTTTGCAGCGTGCGGTGCAGATGGCGGCAGGCCTCGGCGTGTACGGTAATGATATCCGCCCCGGCCGCGGCGAAATCGGCCAGAAAACGATCCGGCTCCTCCACCATCAGATGGGTATCGAATACCATGCTGCTGTGGGGGCGCAGGCTTTTTATATAGGGCGGCCCAAAAGAGATATTAGGCACGAAGCGACCGTCCATAACGTCCAGGTGCAAGTAGCGGCAACCGGCTTTTTCCAGGCCGCCCACCTGCTCCGCCACCCGCCAGATATCGGCGGACAAAAAAGAAGGGGCTATATGTTGCATAAACACCTCCGTAATTAGAAGTAAGACGCCGGAAGTTCGAAGT
>WRIA01000065.1 GCA_009782975.1 Clostridiales bacterium | reverse complement strand
ATGTAAATAACAGCAATTTTGTAAGCAATGTGCAGAGTTTGCGGCTGGGCGCGGCCATAACGCAAACGGCCCTTACCGTGATGGGTACGGAATACACCCGGGCCCAGCTTTTGATGATGCCCCGCGCGGAGCGCACATACAGCGGAACTACCGTGCGGGGCGTTCCCCTGGCCGCCTTGCTGGAAGACGTTGGCGGCAGCGCCTTAATAGAGTTTCAGACCTACGACGCCTGGGCCGGTATTTCGGCATATAACCTTACCAAAGAAGAGCTGGTGGAAAAAAACGCTATACTGGCCTACGAAACAAAAAGCGGCGATACCTGGACAGGCTATGTAAGACCGGCCTCCGGCGAGGCAGCGGCGTACATACGGCTTTGGGCGGACGATTTAGGGGGCGCCCACGGTGTAACTACCGTAAGTGAAAAGGCTGTGGTCGCCAGCCCCTACAAGCATATAACCTACGCCGGCGCGCCCTACAACATAGACGCCATAACCGGCGCGACCCTTACCGTGGAGGGGCCGGGAGTAAGCAGTTCCGTGCCTGTTTCCGTGCGGGAGCTGGAAGAAGCGGCAAGCGCCAATATACACCGGGACGTTTACAGCGACAGCCGGGGCAGCGGCAGCGTAAGCTTTAGCTACGAGGGTGTAAAGCTTCTTTCCATACTGGATGGCCTGATAAACGCGCAGGTGGAGCGGCTTGACGATGATGTGGTGGTGGTATTTAAGAACCGCTGGCGGCAGGAGGTAGGCCGGGCGGCTTACGCGGATATCAAAAACGCCGAAAAGCCGGTGATAATGGCTTACGGCACCGCCAGCACGGATGAAACCGCTATACCCCCCGCGCCTTTTGTGTTCAACCTTGCCGCGGGTATAGTTAGCGGCCTGGGCAATGACGACGGGCCCCTTAAGCTGGTCTATGACCAAAGCGAGTTTTTAAGTTTGGCAGCGGCAAACCCCAAATTTGCCAGCGTGGCTTATCTTTATATAGAGGAAGGCACGCCGCCCCCCGGCTTTAAGCATACCACGGCCACCGACCCCGCCTACAGCAATAAAGTCAATACCGAATATATAGTAACCTTTACCGGGGCGGCGCTGGGCCGGGAAATCAACTTTACCGTGGAAGAGCTGGAGAAAATGGTGGAATACGAGGACGGACGGCCTAAAGCGGAGGGCCTGGGCCACCGCGGCGAATACAGCCTTTCCAACACCACCTACTGGTATGTCAACGAATACGAAGGCATAAAAGTATGGGATCTGCTTACCGGCATAGGCGTGGATAAAGCCAGGTATCAGAACGACGACAGCACTTTGGTAAGTTTTTCCGCCTGGGACAATTATCAGATAACCGCTCAGTTTTCCATGAAGCAGCTGGCAGACCCCAACCTGTTTTACTTTTACGAAAAATCTCCGCTGGATATAGGAACGGATCGCCCCACCAAGGCGCAGCTTGCCACCAAGGAATATCAGCCGGATAATCAAGGCCCGGCAGAAGGTTGGACAACGGACAGCAACGGCTACCCGATAAAAAAGGGCTATCCGGTGCTGCTGGCTTACGGGTTAAACGGATATCCATATGTGCGGGATTCCAACCTGCCCGGTTATAAAAGCGGCCTGGGCAATCACGGCGGCCCCATGCGCGTTATCTACGGCAAGACCGACGGCTTGAACCGTTCCGATCCGGATGCGGTGGAAAACTACGCCTATTTCTTCAACAACGGCTCCCAGCAACTACAGCGCGTGCAGGAAGTATATGTGGGCGAGCCTATCCGTTATTCCACACACCTGGAAAACCCGGCCCCGGCTTATCAGGATATGAAAAACCGGCAGGCTTTAAGGGTGGAGATAGTAAGCGGGGGCAGCACGCAGGTTCATGACTTTACACTGGCGGAGCTGGAAAGCATACTTTACGGGCCGGGTATAAGCAAGCGAGACCGGGATACCGAAGGCCGTCAGGAAAAGGGCTACTATATAACCAGAATAGCCGGTACTAACCCTATACACGAGCTATACGAGGGCGTCAACCTGGAGTATCTGCTTAAAGAGCAAATAGGTTTGCAGGGTTCTTTGGGTACGGTAGAGATGTACAGCGGCAGCGGCACGGCGCCGGAGGGCATATACGATCTGGCGGATATAAGCGAAAAGGGCTTCAACTCGGGAAAAGGTACGGAAGGCCTGGGTATGATGGTAGCCTTCGCCAAAAACGGTTTTCCCCTGGTGGATGGGGCAAATAACGCTACCGAAAACACCAACCCCGGCTATGTGCATAATGACCCTCTGGATGCCGGCAAGGGCATACGCAACGGCCTGGGGCCCCTGCATTTCGTCCGCGCTCAAACAGCAGCGGAAAATGCGACCGGCACTGTAAATTCCACTGTAGGAGATGCCAAAACACTGGTAGAAAACCTGTCCAAAATAGTGGTCCGGCTCGACCCGGACGTTTTTGCCCACGTAGGCCCGGAATATGAGGTCTATGCAAATCAGAGCGTGCTTTTTTCCGGCGCGGTGGCCCAGCTGGGCGGCAAAAGTATTACCGTGGGCAGCCTGGAGACCAGACAAAGATATATGGTTACCGGCAGCTACACCATAGGCGGCGTTGCCAATGTCTATCGCGGCCTGGATCTGGCAGGCTTGCTTAACGATAAAGACATAGGCGCCAGCGCTTTGATGGACGGAATTACGGCAAAAAACAGTTCCGGCGGCAGCACAACGCTTACTCTGGCCGAATTGACCGGCAAAAAGGCCATACTGGCTTACGGCATAGCAAAAACGGGGGACGCGCAAGACGGCAAGCCGCTGGTCCCCACTGCCGCCAGCCCCGGTTACGACGCGGCCTATTTCAATAGCGGCGGCCCCCTGCGCCTTATCTTTACAGACGGCACGGCGGCGGAATGTATAACCGATGTACGGGAGATAGAAGTAGCAGCCGCCGCTTTGGAAGGCTGGAAGCATACCGGAGGTAACTTCGCGCAGTATGCCAGCTTCGAGCTGGCTGTTTCCGGCCAGAATCTGGCGCATAATAAAACCTATACCGTAGCCGAGCTGGAGGCCATGGATAATATCATAGTGTCCGATTCCTATCAGATGGGCGGCCCCACCTGGATACAGGGGGTAGACCTGTATAAGCTGTTGCAAAGTATAGGCTTTGCGGCGGAATTGGATAGCTCTGCCTTTACCGCTAATTCCGTTGATAATTACCCCATATCCTTTAATGCCAGCGATCTTAAAAACGGGGTGAACGGTAAACCTATACTGATAGCCTTCGGCCAAGGTGTAAACTCCGCCAATGGCCTGCCCTTGGTGCCGGAGATAACCTCCCCCGGCTTTGACCCCAATATTGGCAATTCCTACGGGCCTTTGCGCTTGGTGGTGCATGATAATACCGGCTGGTGCGTAAAGTATCTTAACAGCATTGTGGTGGGGGCGGCAGGAGGCACAGTGGAACCCGTTGACGAGCTGGATTTCAATATTTACGGTTTGCGGGGCGGCACGGTAAGCTACGATATAAGGGCTATCAAAAACCTGCCCCAGGGCATGGGAACCAAACTTGCGGAGTATAAATATACTTCGGGGGGCTTGATAACCGAGGCTGTAAAGGGCGCGTATCTGTACGATATTTTAGCGGCCAACGGCGTAAGCGATTCCGCCACCGTTACCGTAAACACCACGGACGGCTACGAGGCCAGCCAGGCCGATTACCGCGATATCCCCATGTCCGACATCAAGTCCCTGGGATATTTTGTAGCCTATGACGCAGGCCCGAACGTGGATGATCTGAGCGCGGTAAAGGATGCCGACAAACAGACGCCCCCCGTTACCGCCACGGTCCGCATCTACCGCAATTTTAATGACGGTTCCAACTGGCGTAACCGGCTGACCAATATCAAGGGCGTAACAGTAGCCGATTACGGCTTTACCCTGTATCCCGGCGGTGCAAACGGTATGCCCCAGGCCTCCATACGCGCCGTCGCCATAGACAGCGCCGGCGGTATCTGGGCCGGCTCCAACGGGGCGGGGGCTGCCTACATATCCGGTTCAGGTGAGATAACAAGGTATTCCGCGCCCGCACTTAAAACAGATTTTGTTACGGGCATTGCCATTGCCCCGGACGGCGGCGTCTGGCTGGCTCAGGGGGGAAGCGTGGGCAGTCAGACCGCCCCGCCCACAGCCCACTTTGGCTTCGCCCGCTACCAAAACGGGCAGTTCACCTTTTACGACAAAACAAGCACAAACTCCACCCTGCCCAGCGATTGCGTTTACGGTATAGATGTGGATAAAAACGGTAACGTATGGCTGGCCACACAGCACACGCTGCTTAACGGTGGCATGGAGGGCGGGCTGACAAAATTCGTTCCCTCGGCAAACACCTGGCAGACCTGGAAAATGGGAGACGGGCTTCCCACCGTTTCCGCCTGGGCGGTAAAGGGAGACGGCAAGGGCGGCGCCTGGGTGACCACCTACCGCACCTCCAATATCACTCTGCCCTGGCCGGATGAAAGCTATGCCCATGTAAGCGCGGATGGCGTGGTAAACTCCTATCCCATTACATCCGGAAACGCTTTTAACTGGTCCCGCTCCGTAGCTATTGCCCCGGACGGCGGCGTTTATATAACCCGTATGTCCGGCGCCCACGACCCGGCCAATGATGGCGGCTGGCTGGATCATATTGCCCCTAACGGCACAGTTACCGCCTATAAAGGCAACGACATTATACCGGATATAAAAAACGCCAAAGAACCGGGGTTCTCTCCCGAGATACGCACGGTTTTTGTGGATGCAGGGGGCGATATCTGGCTTGGCACCAACGGCCTGGGGGTTTACAGCTGCGGCCTTTCGGGCGGTAATATCACCGTAAAGGAACATTACTGCTCCGAAAACGGCAGTTGGCCGCCAGGAGCATTTGACGATGTATGGTCGGTCTATGTGTCGCCGGAAGGTATAGTTTGTTTCGGCAGCAACGGCGGCGTGGCCCGCACAAAGGTAACACTAACTCCGCTACCGCCTGTGATAGATCCCCCTAATCCCGGCGCGGGCTATGTGGGGGACGCCACGGCGGCCACCGCCGAACTTACCATAACCGGAGCTGTGGAAAAACCGGGCTACTTCACCGTAAACGGCCTTAAGACATATCCGGGCGTAACAGCCCGTACAAAGGTATATAACTGGCAAAACAGCTTCGGCACCGCCGGGG
>WRIA01000064.1 GCA_009782975.1 Clostridiales bacterium | reverse complement strand
ATAGGCGTCCGGCGCTACCGGATGGAAAGGCACTATGTAGGATTTTACGCCGAACCCCGTAAAGAGCAGCGCCAAAGCTAAAAGAGAGACCGGGCTCAAGTTATCCCGCAGCAGCACGGACATCTGCGCAATGTTAAGGGTGTGGGTCTGGGAATATATCAGCACCGTACCTACCAGCACCAAACAAGAACCTATAGCGCCCACTATAAGGTACTTAAAGGCCGCTTCCACAGAGCCGCTGCGCCAGGTGCGAAAGGCGGTAAGGGCCACCGCGGAAAAGGTCATTATCTCTATCATTATAAAAAGGTTGAACAGGTCGCCGGTAAGCACCAGGCCCATAACGCCGCCGCCCAGCATCAAAAACAGGGCGTAGTATTTGTCCTGGGCGTCGTCCTTGCCCATATATTTAAGGGAATAAAAGGCGGAAATGAACATACAAAAGGATACCAGCAAGGCAAAGAACAGGTTTAAGGCATCCACCGTAAGGGAAATACCGAAGGCGTAATTTGCCAAAGGCCGCCAGCCGCCCAGCCAGTAGGCTATAACCTGCCCCTCCAGCATTACCGGCTTTATAAGGGCCAGGATAAGGCCAAAGGATACGGTGGAGGCCAGGCAGGCGATAAACCTGCGCAATCCGGCCGCTTTGCCGGCCAAAGGAACAAGGAAGGCCCCCAAAAACAGCACCATAACGGAAAGTATGGGGAAATGCTCAAAAGACGGCATCATCCTCTCAACCTCCTTATCTCCTGTGGGTCAAGCGTATGATACTGGGAATGCAGCTTGATGACTATGGCTAAAGCCATTGCCATAACGCAAGCGCCTATAACGATGGAGGTAAGCGTAAGCGCCTGGGGTATGGGATCCACGAAGAAAGCCCCGGAAACCAGCTCCCCGGCGGTAAAGATGGGCGCGGTGCCCCCCGGATTATAGCCTATGCTTACTATCAGCAAATTTACCCCGTAATCCAGCAGGCACAAGCCTATAACGGTTTTAAGGATGTTGCGCTTTACCAGTATGGTGTAAAGCCCCAGTGTCAACAGTATCACGCAGCAAATGTAATTTGTAACGATCAAAATTTCCCACCCCGCTTAAAGTCGATTAACAATTAACGATGAACAATCAAATACATAATTATATCCGCTATCAAAGACATATAATAATATTTAGGAACGCAAACATTTTGTTTAGGAACGCAAACATTTTGTTTAGGAACGCGAATATTTTGTTTAGGAAGTTAAACATTTAATAAAATAGTTTGAATTGCTAACTGAAAACTGACCGCTGATAGCTGATAACTATTGATCATTCTCCCCTGCCGGCGCCAGCAGGCTCATTAAGATAAGCAACAGGCAGCCCACGCCGGTAAGCACCTTGTAGCCTACCGCGTAATTCATATACATAATGGTTCCGCTGCTGATAAGATTACCCAAATGCCCTTTGCTTACAACATTGCCGCAAAACTCCGCCCCGGATAAAAGACCCACCAGCGCCAGGGCTATATAACAGCTTGCGCCGAAGGCTTCGTTCTTTTTCAGCGCGTCGGCGTTCAAGGCTCCGGCGGTAACGCGGTAGCCGTACCCTATAAACAGCAGCAAAACGGCGGAGGCAACAATAACGCCGCCCTGAAAGCCGCCGCCGGGGCTTAACTGCCCGTGCAGTATCACCGCAAAGCCGAATATCAGCGCCGGTGGGGTAAAGATATCCGCCGCGCATTTAAGCACGATATTTTTTACTTTAATGTCCCGCTCCATCAGCGCCCTCCTCCTTCTTTGCGGTCCTTCTCAACATCACCAGGCAACCGGAAATGGCGGTAAAAAGGATAAAGGCTTCCCCCATGGTGTCGTAACTGCGAAAATCGAATACCACCGCGGTTACCGCGTTTACCGCGCCGGTACGGCTTAAGGTCTCCTCCACGATGATGGCGGCCGCTCCGTCCGCATCCGTTGTATCGTATTTTTCCGGCTGTTCAAGCAGTGCCTCTACATCCAGGCCGGAGCCTTCATAGGTGGGCGGCTGCAAAGCCATGTGGGTAACGCCGTAAATACCGGCCAGCAAAAACACCAGCAAAGACAGGTAGGTGCAAAATCGCTTCATTTTTGTTCCCCCTCCTTGCGCCACATACCGATCCTGCGCAGCGCTATTACAAAAATGGTGGTGGAAAGCACCGCGCCAACCGCCGCTTCGGCCAAGGCCACGTCCGGCGCTTGCAGTATAAGAAAGGCCAGTGCCACCAAAACCCCGGTCGCGCCCAGGGCAATGACGGAGGCCAGCAGGTCGTCAAAGCTTACGGCCATAAGCGCCGAAACTATGATGCCACCTATTATCAGGCTGTTCAATATAAATATGCCGTTAGTCGCCATGAGGAT
Source organism: Clostridiales bacterium (assembly GCA_009782975.1). The sequence continues at coordinate 2,884 of WRIA01000064.1, read as the reverse complement.
TATCCCTCCCATAATCGTCGCATACAAGCGCGTTTTTTGGCCTTACCCCGGCACGGTAAGCCGCGCGGCAGATAGCGTGGCTGCCCACAGGGTTGGTTATTATGCCGAACGCGCCTATAATACCTATTTTTACCGCCATTACCGCCTGGCCGGTACAGATGGCGTAAACCAGCGCGCCGACCACTATGCCCAAAAGCCCCAGGGTGGCGATATTGGTGCTGGATTGCATACGGCTAAAGGTATCCGGCATACGCAGTATGCCCACCGTGCCGGCAAAGGCGAAAAAAATGCCGCAGGCCAGCAGTACATCTACGATTATCCGCACCGCTATGCTCATAGGCTACCCTCCAGATATTTTGATATGAACACCAGGCCTATAAAGCCCAGGAGCGCCACGACTATGGCGATATCCAAAAAGATGCTGCGCCCGCTGACCAGCGCGAAGAGTATCAACGCGCATACCGCCATGGTATCTATCTCCTCCGCCGCCACGGCACGATCCGCTGCGGTAGGGCCTTTATAGACGCGTATCATCAAAGCCAGCGCCAGCACTATACATATGATGCCGGCATAAATAAATTCGCTCACCGCCATATCCTCCTTATCCCGCTTTCCAAAGCGCCTTTTATGGAATCCCCGGCCTTTTCCCTTTCCGTTTCAGATACGTCTATCCAATGGATGTAGTAATAGTTTTTGCCTTCCTGCTCTGCTATATCCATGGTGATAGTACCCGGTGTAAGGGTGATGGAATTGGCCAGCATGGAAAGGGCGTATTCCGATTGAAGCTCCGACGGTACCTTTACTATGCCGGGGTTTATGTTAAGGTTTGGGGAAAGGGCCCGTTTGGCCATATCCCAGTTTGCCTTAAATAATTCCACGGGGAATGTTACCAGGCAATAGAATTTCAGGGCCAAAAGCTTTGTGGGGTTGAACAGGTAAAAGGGCTTGGCATGGATAAAGAAGCGGCCGCAAAACCAGGCGGCGGCCAGGCTTATCACCGCGCCGGCTATCATTTCCTGGGGCGCAAGCGACCAGGTTATAAGCAGCCAAAAGCCAAAGCACAGCATAAAGGTGGAGACAAGCGAGGCGAAATTGGTTTTAGGCAAGAAAACACCCCCATAACAAAAGTCTGAATACCGAAAAAAGAAAAGATAAAAGAAGGCTTACTGCAATTTGGCAGCTATCTTATTTAAAAGCCATTCGGCCAGTTCCGCAAGGCCGGCTTTTTGCGGCACGGAAACACGGAACACGCCGATATCCCGGTTGATGGCTTTGGCCTGGGCCTCCACTTTTTCGTCGTCGAAATCAAAATGTGGCTTCATATCAAATTTATGCAAAATAAGAGCGTCCGCCACGGAGAACATAAGCGGATATTTTTCCACCTTGTCATCCCCTTCCGGGACGCTTAACAGGGCCAGACGCAGATCCTCCCCAATATTGAATTCCGCGGGGCAAACAAGGTTGCCGATATTTTCCACTATCAGCACATCCGTTTCATTTAAATCGAAATACGGCAATATATGCTTTACGGACATGGCCTCTATATGGCAGGCTCCCTCGGTATTCAGCTGCACCACGGGCAGCCCCAGGGCGGCTATGCGGCGCGCGTCTATCTGCCCCGCCACATCCCCTTCTATAACGCCCACTCTATAGCCCGCAGCGGCCAGATGCGCGGCCAGCTCTATGGTAAGGCTGGTCTTGCCCGCACCGGGCGAACCCATAACATTGACCATAAAGATACGGTTGTCCTTAAGCAGCGATTTTATCTCCCCGCTGCAATCCTCGTTCCATTCCATTATTTGCCGCACTACTTTTATTTCCATCCGGGTCTGTAAACCTCCGCAAATCATTCCGCTTCCAGGCTGTAAACATAAAATTCCCGGCCCTTAAGCAGTTTAATATTGTTGCTGTTACAAACAGGGCAGGTAAAGATAAAGCCTTGCGTCTCGTTTTCGGCCCCGCAATCCAGGCAGGTTATAACGGCCGGCAGTTTTTCTACGGTAAGCAGCGCACCTTCCGCCGCCGTGCCCGCGCTTACTATATTAAAGTATTCCTGTATCAACTCCGGCAGCACACCGGCCAGGGCGCCTGCCTTTATGCATATTTCCAGCACCCTTGCCGCCCGGTGTTTGGCGGCCTCTGCCAGGGCAATATCCAGTATGCTTTGGGTAAGGGCCAGTTCGTGCATTCAGCGATCCAGGCAGGAAAAGCAAGGGTCTATACTTGCTATAATAAGCCCGGCGTCGGCTATGCTGTTGTTTTTAAGCATCACCGGCACTGTGGGCGCGTTTTTAAAGGTGGGCACATGTATGCTAAGGCGGTAATTGTTGGGGCCGCCGTCCGTTACCAGTTTGTATATAACCTGGCCACGCGGGGCCTCTACCAGGGAGGTAAATTCCCCCTCCGGTATTTTATGCAGCTTATTGCCCAGGTTTACAGGGCCTTCCGGCAAATTCGAGGGCGATAAGGCGGCGTTCATCGAGGATATCCGCCAGGCGCTGTTCGCCTCGAAGATCATCTCCTACGCCCAGGGCTATGCCCTGCTGCGTGCCGCTGCGGGAGCCTACGGCTGGGACCTGGATTTCGGCGGCATCGCCATGCTGTGGCGCGGCGGCTGCATCATCCGCTCCACCTTTTTGGGCAATATCAAGGAGGCCTTCGACAGGGCTCCCGATCTGGACAACCTGATGCTGGACCCGTTCTTCACGCAGGCTTTGGCCGATGCGCAGGGGGGCTGGCGCAGGGTGTGCGCCGCGGCGATGACCGGCGGCATCCCCGTGCCCGCGTTCACCAGCGCGCTGGCCTACTATGACGGCTATCGCTGTGCACGTCTGCCGGCGAACCTTTTGCAGGCCCAGCGGGATTACTTCGGCGCGCACACCTA